>NZ_JBBCPK010000150.1:0-6983 GCF_037150775.1 Leclercia sp. M50 | reverse complement strand
CTGGCGCGAGGCGCTGGCGCAGCACAGCGATCCGGTGCTGGCCTGGAACGCCATCCAGAACGATCCGCAAAAGCGCCAGAGCTACAGGCAGGCCCGCGGCCACGGCGGGTTTGTCCGCTCAAACTGGAAAGAGCTGAACCAGCTTATCGCCGCCGCTAACGTCTGGACCATCAAACACTACGGCCCGGACCGGGTGGCGGGCTTCTCGCCCATCCCGGCGATGTCGATGGTCTCCTACGCCGCAGGCACCCGGTATCTCTCCCTGCTGGGTGGCACCTGCCTGAGCTTCTACGACTGGTACTGCGACCTGCCGCCTGCGTCACCCATGACCTGGGGCGAGCAGACCGACGTGCCGGAATCCGCCGACTGGTACAACTCCAGCTATATCATCGCCTGGGGATCGAACGTGCCCCAGACCCGAACCCCGGACGCCCACTTCTTTACCGAAGTGCGCTACAAGGGCACCAAAACCATCGCCATCACGCCTGACTTTTCAGAAGTGGCGAAGCTCAGCGACCAGTGGCTGGCGCCGAAACAGGGCACCGACAGCGCCTTAGCCATGGCGATGGGCCACGTGATCCTGAAAGAGTTCCACCTCGACAACCCGAGCGACTACTTCCTCAACTACTGCCGCCGCTACACCGACATGCCGATGCTGGTGATGCTCGATCCGCGGGAGGATGGCAGCCTGGTGCCGGGTCGGATGCTGCGTGCCTCCGACCTCGCCGACGGGCTGGGTGAAACTAACAATCCGGAGTGGAAAACCGTCGCCTATACCACCACCGGCGATCTGGTGGTGCCGAACGGCTCTATCGGCTTCCGCTGGGGTGAAAAAGGCAAATGGAACCTCGAGCCGCTGGCGGCAGGCCAGGAGACGGAACTGGCGCTCTCCCTGTTGGGCACCCACGACAGCGTCGCCGGGGTAGCCTTCCCCTACTTTGGCGGCAATGAGAACCCGCATTTTCGCAGCGTGAAGCAGGAGCCGGTGCTGGTGCGCCAGCTGCCGGTGAAAACGTTGACCCTTGCCGATGGCCGCCAGCTGCAGGTCGCCAGCGTCTACGATCTGATACTGGCGAATTACGGCCTCGACCGCGGGCTGGAGGATAACCTCGCGGCCAAAGATTACGCCGAGATCAAAGCCTACACCCCGGCGTGGGGAGAGCGGATCACCGGCGTACCGCGTCGTCATATCGAGCAGATCGCCCGGGAGTTCGCCGACACCGCGCATAAAACCCATGGCAGGTCGATGATTATCCTCGGCGCCGGGGTCAACCACTGGTATCACATGGACATGAACTACCGCGGGATGATCAACATGCTGGTCTTCTGCGGCTGCGTGGGTAAAAGCGGCGGCGGCTGGTCGCACTATGTCGGCCAGGAGAAGCTGCGCCCGCAAACCGGCTGGCTGCCGCTGGCCTTTGCCCTCGACTGGAACCGCCCGCCACGGCAGATGAACAGCACCTCGTTCTTCTACAACCACGCCAGCCAGTGGCGCTATGAGAAACTCACCGCCCGGGAGCTGCTCTCCCCCCTGGCGGACGCCTCGAAGTTCACCGGCCACCTGATCGACTTTAACGTGCGGGCCGAGCGGATGGGCTGGCTGCCCTCCGCCCCCCAGCTCAACCTCAACCCGCTGCACATCAAGGCTCAGGCCGATGCGGCTGGCATGTCGCCCCAGGAGTACACCGCCCAGGCGCTGAAATCGGGCGATATCCGTATGGCCTGCGAGCAGCCGGACAGCGGCAATAACCACCCGCGCAACCTGTTCGTCTGGCGCTCGAACCTGCTCGGCTCCTCCGGCAAGGGGCATGAGTACATGCTCAAGTACCTGCTGGGCACCGAAAACGGCATTCAGGGCGACGAACTGGGCACCACCGATGACGTGAAGCCGGAAGAGGTTGAGTGGCAGACCGCCGCTATCGAGGGCAAGCTGGATCTGCTGGTGACGCTCGACTTCCGCATGTCCAGCACCTGCCTGTTCTCGGATATCGTCCTGCCCACCGCCACCTGGTATGAGAAAGACGATATGAATACCTCGGATATGCATCCGTTTATTCATCCCCTTTCCGCCGCCGTCGACCCGGCCTGGGAGTCCCGCAGCGACTGGGAGATCTACAAGGGCATCGCCAAAGTCTTCTCTGAGGTCTGTGTCGGCCATCTGGGGACCGAAACTGACGTGGTGCTGCAGCCGTTGCAGCATGACTCCCCGGCGGAGCTCTCCCAGCCGTTTGACATCGCCGACTGGCGCAAGGGTGAATGCGATCTCATCCCCGGTAAAACCGCGCCGAACATTGCCGTGGTGGAGCGTAACTACCCGGATACCTGGGAGCGTTTCACTGCCCTCGGCCCGCTGCTGGACAAACTCGGCAACGGCGGGAAAGGCATCTCCTGGAACACCCAGGATGAGGTCGATTTCCTCGGCAAGCTCAACTACGTCAAGCTCGACGGCCCGGCGAAAGGCCGCCCGCGCATTGAGACGGCCATTGACGCCTCGGAAGTCATTCTCGCCCTCGCCCCGGAAACCAACGGCCAGGTGGCGGTCAAAGCCTGGGAAGCGTTGGCGGAGTTCACCGGGCGCGAACACAGCCATCTGGCGCTGAACAAGGAGGACGAGAAGATCCGCTTCCGCGATATTCAGGCCCAGCCGCGTAAGATTATCTCCAGCCCGACCTGGTCCGGCATTGAGAGCGAGCATGTCTCCTATAACGCCGGGTACACCAACGTCCACGAACTGATCCCGTGGCGCACACTCTCCGGGCGTCAGCAGCTGTATCAGGATCATCTCTGGATGCGCGCCTTCGGCGAAAGCCTGGTGGCCTATCGTCCGCCGATTGATACCCGAAGCGTCAGCCATATGCGCGAGATCCCGCCGAACGGCTTCCCGGAGAAAGCGCTCAACTTCCTGACCCCGCACCAGAAATGGGGCATCCACTCCACCTACAGCGAAAACCTGCTGATGCAGACCCTGTCGCGCGGCGGGCCCATTGTCTGGATGAGCGAAACCGACGCCCGGGAGCTGGGCATTGAGGATAACGACTGGATAGAAGCCTTCAACGCCAACGGGGCGCTCACCGCCCGGGCGGTGGTCAGCCAGCGCGTGCCACCGGGCATGACCATGATGTACCACGCCCAGGAGCGCATTCTCAATATCCCCGGTTCGGAAGTGACCGGACGGCGCGGCGGTATTCATAACTCCGTGACCCGCGTCTGCCCGAAACCAACCCATATGATTGGCGGCTACGCCCAGCTCGCCTACGGCTTTAACTACTACGGCACCGTAGGCTCCAACCGCGACGAGTTCATCATGATACGCAAAATGAAAAACATTAACTGGCTGGATGGCGAAGGTAACGACCAGGTACAGGAGGCGAAAAAATGAAAATACGCTCACAGGTCGGCATGGTGTTAAATCTCGATAAATGCATTGGGTGTCACACCTGCTCGGTGACCTGCAAAAACGTCTGGACGGGGCGCGAAGGGATGGAATACGCCTGGTTTAACAACGTCGAAACCAAGCCGGGCATCGGCTACCCGAAAAACTGGGAGGACCAGGAGGTGTGGCAAGGCGGCTGGATCCGCGGCATCTCTGGCAAGCTGACCCCGCGGCTGGGCGGCAAGCTGGGGGTGCTGTCAAAAATCTTCGCTAACCCACAAATGCCGCAGATCGACGATTACTACGAGCCCTTTACCTTCGACTACCAGGATCTGCATCGGGCCAAAGAGAGCGAACATCTCCCCACCGCCCGTCCCCGCTCGCTGATTGACGGCAAGCGCATGGATAAAATCAAGTGGGGGCCAAACTGGGAGGAGCTGCTGGGCGGCGAGTTTGAGAAACGCGCCCGGGATCGCAACTTCGACCGGATGCAGAAGGAGATGTACGGCCAGTTCGAAAATACCTTCATGATGTATCTCCCCCGCCTGTGCGAACACTGCCTGAACCCAAGCTGTGCGGCGACCTGCCCGAGCGGGGCCATCTACAAACGTGAAGAGGACGGCATTGTGCTGATTGACCAGGACAAATGCCGCGGCTGGCGCCTGTGCATCAGCGGCTGCCCGTACAAAAAGATCTATTTCAACTGGAAGAGCGGAAAATCGGAGAAATGCATCTTCTGCTATCCGCGTATCGAATCGGGCCAGCCGACCGTCTGCTCGGAAACCTGCGTCGGGCGCATCCGCTATCTCGGCGTCCTGCTCTATGACGCAGACCGTATCCAGGAGGCGGCCAGCACCGAGCATGAAACCGATCTCTACGAACGTCAGTGCGACGTGTTCCTCAATCCGAACGATCCGGCGGTGATTGAAGAGGCGCTGAAACAGGGCATCCCCCAGAACGTGATTGATGCTGCCCAGCGCTCCCCGGTCTATAAACTGGCGATGGACTGGAAGCTGGCCCTGCCGCTCCACCCGGAATACCGCACCCTGCCGATGGTCTGGTATGTTCCCCCGCTGTCACCGATCCAGTCTTACGCCGATGCCGGTGGCCTGCCGCAGACCGACAGCATCCTCCCCGCGGTGGAAAGCCTGCGCATTCCGGTCCAGTACCTGGCGAACATGCTCAGCGCGGGCGATACCGGCCCGGTACTGCGCGCCCTGAAACGCATGATGGCGATGCGCCACTATAAGCGCTCCCAGACCGTAGAGGGGGTGACCGATACCCGCGCTATCGAAGAGGTGGGTCTGAGCGTGGAACAGGTAGAGGAGATGTACCGCTATCTCGCCATCGCCAACTACGAAGATCGCTTCGTGATCCCGACCAGCCACCGGGAAATGGCCCGGGACGCCTTCCCGGAGCGCAACGGCTGCGGCTTTACTTTCGGTGACGGCTGCCACGGCTCCGACACCAAATTCAATCTGTTCAACAGCAGCCGCATCGACGCCATCAACATCACCGAGGTGCGCGAACATGGGGAGGGAGAGTAATGCAGATCCTCAAAATTATCGCCCTGCTGATTGAGTACCCGGACGAGGCGCTGTGGGAGAGCCGCGACGAAGCCCTCGCCCTGGTGGCGCAGGACGCGCCGAGGCTGATGCCGTTTGCAGAGCACTATCTCAACGCCCCGCTGCTTGACCGGCAGGCGGCGTGGTGCGAGGTGTTCGAGCGCGGGCGTGCCACCTCGCTGCTGCTGTTTGAGCATGTGCATGCTGAATCCCGGGATCGCGGCCAGGCGATGGTCGACCTGATGAACCAGTACGAGCAGGCCGGCTTGCAGCTCGACTGCCGCGAACTGCCGGACTATCTGCCGCTCTATCTGGAGTATCTGAGCATCCTGCCCGAGGCGCAGGCGCAAGAGGGACTGCAAAACGTCGCGCCGATCCTGGCGCTGATTGGCGGGCGATTAAAACAGCGGGAGGTGGCACAGTATCAGCTGTTCGACGCCCTGCTGAAATTCGCAGGCAGTAAGCTCTCCAGTGACAGCGTCACGCAGCAGGTGGCAGGCGAAAAACGGGATGACACCCGCCAGGCGCTGGATGCGGTCTGGGAAGAGGAACAGGTGAAGTTTATTGAAGATAACGCCACGGCCTGCGACAGCTCGCCGATGCAGCAGTATCAACGACGCTTTAGCCAGGACGTCGCTCCCCAGTACGTGGACGTCAGCGCCGGAGGCCCAAAATGACACACCATCTGAACGTCTTTTTCTTCGATATTTACCCTTACATCTGCGCCGCGGTCTTTTTCCTCGGCAGCTGGCTGCGGTATGACTACGGCCAGTACACCTGGCGCGCCTCCTCCAGCCAGCTGCTGGATAAGCGCGGCATGAACTGGGGCTCTAATCTGTTCCACATCGGTATTCTGGGGATTTTCTTCGGCCACCTGTTCGGGATGTTAACCCCGCACTGGATGTACGCCTGGTTTTTGCCGATGGCGGTGAAACAGCAGCTGGCGATGATCGCCGGGGGGATCTGCGGGGTGCTGACGCTGATTGGCGGCTCGATGCTGCTCTACCGCCGCCTCTTTAACCAGCGGGTGCGGGCCACGTCGACCACGCCGGATATCGTCATTATGAGTATATTGCTGACCCAGTGCGTGCTCGGCCTGACGACCATTCCGTTCTCGGCGCAGTACCCGGACGGCAGTGAGATGCTCAAGCTGGTCGGCTGGGCCCAGGGGATTGTCACCTTCCGCGGCGGCTCATCGGAGATGCTGAGCGGCGTGGCCTTTATTTTCCGCGTCCATCTGGTGCTGGGGATGACCATTTTCCTGATCTTCCCCTTCACCCGGCTGGTACACGTCTGGAGCGCGCCGTTTGAGTACATTACGCGGCGTTATCAGCTGGTGAGATCCCGACGATAACCTCACCCACGCCGGGTGGGGCTGCGCCTTACCCGGCCTGGAAAAGCGCACCACACCGTAGGCCGGGCAAGCGCATGCGCCGCCCGGCGTTGCGGGCTATTTCCCCGCCTGCGGATGGGTTTCAAACCCGGCCATCACTGCCGTGAGTTCCGCCAGCGTAAAGCCGTGCTTCGGATCATCCACCCCCAGCCCAAACCGCTCCTGCATCACCTGGTAGAGTGCTTCTGCATCCGGCAGGTTAACCTGCTCCAGGGCGTGGCCGTCCTGCCAGTGGGTGAAGTGGAAGTTGGTAAGGGTCAGTTTGCCGCCGTCGGGCAGATGTCGGCACATCAGCAGATGATGACGGAAATGGGATTGCGGCCAGTGCGCTGACCAGAAGTTGCCCAACACGTAATCGGCCTGGTATTGCGCGGTGAGATCGAAGTGATACATCGACTGCCAGTGCTCGTGGTGGCGGAACTGTAGCACCCAGTCGCAACCGTCGTTGATTAGCCGGTACAGGCCGTGCGGCGTCGCCTGCTCTTCTTCGGCGACCAAACGGATGGGCGCGGTCAGGGTCTGCCCGCCAAAACCGACATCGGCGATCCAGCGTTCGCCCTCCAGTTCCACCAGCAGCAGACGGTGGGTGCGCGGCGGCATCTGGGCCGGATTCGCCAGCACCACCCGCCCCAGCAGGCTGCGCACATGGAAT
>NZ_JBBCPK010000149.1:0-7045 GCF_037150775.1 Leclercia sp. M50 | reverse complement strand
CTTTGAGCCCGCTGTAATCGCAAAAAATCCACCTAAATGCTTCAACTAAAAATGATAACGCCAGGTAATAACTTTTGTCACTTTTTCATGTAAGCCTTTGTTTTAAAACCATATTAACAAAGTGTTTCTGTGATAGATATGGACTGGTTTGTTGCCAGTTTACGCTATGACAACGACAGGCAATTAACATGCCCTCTTTGTTCATACTTCTGCATGAATATTCGCCCGGAAAGAATATATTCTGCGCTTAATCGCTCATAAAACAAACAAATTAGAAGGAGTGCTGATGGATTTTTGGGTAAAATTCACTTAAATTATGTGATCTGCGTCACATTTTTTTTAAATTTCAGGTGAAGCCACATTGTATGTGGTACATCGGACGGGTAAAGTTGCCGCGAATTAGGAAAAGTCTTAGTTAATTGTAAGAAGCGATAAATGTGTAAGAGACAGATTTTGTTTTTCTTAACGTGATTCATCGATACAAAACTTAATTCAACTATGCGTTTTAGCCTTTTCTTTTTTTTACCGGGGTTTTCCCGGCGACATCACGGGGTGCGGGTTGACCGCACAAGAAATTAAAGTGTTATTCGGGAAGGAATAAATGAACACATCCGAATTGCTAAAACACATCTATGACATCAACCTGTCATATTTATTACTTGCACAACGTTTGATTAGCCAGGATAAAGCCTCTGCAATGTTTCGTCTGGGTATTCAGGAAGAAATGGCCACCACGCTTGGCGGTTTAACGTTGCCGCAGATGGTGAAACTGGCCGAGACAAACCAACTGGTTTGCCAGTTCCGCTTTGATAATCACCAGACCGTCACGCAGCTGACGCAGGAATCCCGCGTGGATGATCTGCAACAGGTTCACACCGGCATTCTGCTTTCTACCCGTTTGCTTAACGAAATCAGCCAGCCTGATGACGTAGCCCGTAAGAAAAGGGCCTAATAATGAGTGAGAAGAGCATTGTTCAGGAAGCGCGTGATATTCAACTGGCCATGGAACTGATTACGCTAGGTGCTCGTTTGCAAATGCTGGAAAGCGAAACCCAGCTGAGCCGTGGCCGTCTTATCAAGTTGTATAAAGAATTACGTGGCAGCCCACCCCCAAAAGGGATGCTGCCATTCTCTACCGACTGGTTTATGACCTGGGAGCAGAATATTCATGCTTCCATGTTCTGTAATGCCTGGCAGTACCTGCTCAAGACCGGCTTATGCAGCGGCGTTGATGCGGTCATTAAAGCGTACAAACTTTACCTCGAGCAGTGCCCGCAGCCTGAAGAAGGCCCTTTGCTGGCCCTGACCCGCGCATGGACATTGGTGCGTTTTGTTGAGAGCGGATTGCTGGAACTCTCCCGCTGCAACTGCTGCAGCGGCAACTTTATCACCCATGCACATCAGCCCGCGGGCAGCTTCGCCTGCAGTTTGTGCCAACCACCGTCTCGTGCGGTAAAAAGACGTAAACTTTCCCGGGATGCTGCCGATAGTAATCCACAACTGCTGGATGAACAGATCGAACAGGCTGTTTAACCCGAACGTGTGGGCAAGGATCCAGCAGCGGTAAGAGATTACCGCTGCTTTTTTTTGCCCCGCAGAAGGATAAACCCCGACCTGCGCATCCTGGCTACAGTCACTAGCGGAAGGATGATGTCGTGCTTATCGTATTAGGTTACCTGGTAGTTCTCGGTACAGTTTTCGGCGGTTACATGATGACCGGCGGGCACCTTGGGGCACTCTATCAACCGGCCGAACTGATTATTATCGGTGGTGCAGGGGTGGGGGCGTTTATCGTTGGCAACAACGGCAAGGCGATCAAGGGAACGTTAAAAGCGTTGCCGTTACTGTTCCGTCGTTCGAAATACACCAAAAGTATGTATATGGACCTTCTGGCGCTGCTCTATCGCCTGATGGCCAAGTCGCGTCAACAGGGAATGTTCTCCCTGGAGCGCGATATTGAGAATCCGAAAGAGAGCGAGATCTTTGCCAGCTACCCGCGCATTATCGCCGATAAGATGATGCTTGAGTTCATTGTCGACTATCTGCGTCTGATCATCAGCGGCAACATGAACACCTTCGAAATCGAAGCGTTGATGGACGAAGAGATCGAAACGCATGAAAGCGAAGCTGAAGTCCCGGCCAACAGCCTGGCGATGGTGGGGGACTCCCTGCCGGCGTTCGGTATCGTTGCGGCGGTTATGGGGGTCGTTCATGCCCTGGCCTCGGCGGATCGTCCGGCGGCTGAACTGGGCGCCTTGATCGCGCACGCCATGGTGGGAACCTTCCTCGGCATCCTGCTGGCGTACGGATTTATCTCTCCGCTGGCGACCGTATTGCGTCAGAAGAGCGCTGAAACCACCAAAATGATGCAGTGCGTCAAAATCACGCTGCTCTCGAATCTTAACGGTTATGCCCCGCCGATCGCGGTAGAGTTTGGCCGTAAAACCCTGTACTCCAGCGAGCGTCCGTCGTTTATTGAGCTTGAAGAGCACGTGCGCGCTGTGAAGAACCCAAACCAGCAGACGAGCACTGAGGACGCATGAAAAACCAGTCCCATCCCATCGTCATAGTCAAAAAGCGCAAGCATAAAGGGCATGGAGGCCATCATGGTGGCTCGTGGAAAATCGCCTACGCCGATTTCATGACCGCGATGATGGCGTTTTTCCTGGTGATGTGGCTGATCTCTATCTCCAGCCCGAAAGAGCTGATTCAGATCGCAGAGTATTTCCGTACCCCGCTGGCAACGGCGGTGTCGGGGGGGCCGCGTATCTCCAACAGCGACAGCCCGATCCCGGGCGGTGGAGATGACTACACGCAAAAGCAGGGTGAGGTGAAGCGCGAGCCGAACATCGACGAGCTGAAAAGACGCATGGAGCAGAGCCGCCTGAAAAAACTGCGCGGCGATCTGGATCAGCTGATCGAAGCGGATCCGAAGCTGCGCGCCCTGCGTCCGCACCTGAAGATCGATCTCGTTCAGGAGGGGCTGCGCATTCAGATTATCGACAGCCAGAACCGTCCCATGTTTAAAACCGGCAGCGCCGATGTGGAGCCCTATATGCGCGACATCCTGCGCGCCATTGCGCCAGTGCTGAACGGGATCCCTAACCGAATCAGTCTTTCCGGTCACACCGATGACTTCCCTTACGCCGGTGGCGAAAAAGGGTACAGCAACTGGGAGCTCTCGGCAGATCGTGCAAACGCATCCCGTCGTGAGCTGGTGATCGGCGGGATGGAGGTTGGCAGAGTGCGGCGCGTCGTCGGCATGCCCGCCGCCATGCGCGTCACGGGCGGCGGCCGGGAGAACGCAAGCAACCGCCGTATTAGTCTCTTAGTGCTCAACAAACAGGCAGAGCAGGCCATCCTGCACGAAAATGCCGAAAGTCAGAATGAGTCACTGGATGATTTAAAACAGCCAGGCCCTGCGCCTTCGGCTGCCGTTCCAACATCGCCACCAGCCAATCCGAGGTGATAGCGTGAGCATGGATATTAGCGATTTTTACCAGACGTTTTTTGATGAAGCCGACGAGTTGTTGGCGGATATGGAGCAACACCTGCTGGATCTGGTGCCCGAGGCGCCGGATTCAGAGCAGCTCAACGCCATATTTCGCGCAGCTCACTCCATTAAAGGAGGCGCCGGTACGTTTGGCTTTACCATTTTGCAGGAAACCACTCATCTGATGGAGAACCTGCTCGATGAGGCCCGACGCGGTGAGATGCAGCTCAATACCGACATTATTAACCTGTTTTTGGAAACGAAAGACATTATGCAGGAACAGCTCGATGCCTATAAAAGCTCGGAAGAGCCGGACGCTGCCAGCTTTGAATATATCTGCAACGCGCTGCGTCAGTTAGCGCTGGAAGCCAAAGGCGAGACGGCAGCCGTTGCCGTCAGCCCGGCAAAACTGAGCGTTGTTGAGCCCGCTCCGGCGGCCGCGCCTGCCGCTGACAACCGTCTGCGCGTGGTGCTGTCCAGCCTGAAAGAGAGCGAAGTTAACCTTCTGGAAGAAGAGCTGAGCAATCTCGCCACCCTGAGCAACGTGGTGAAGGGCAAGGACACGCTGGCAGCTAACCTCGATGGCGGCATCAGCAAAGATGACGTGATCGCTGTGCTCTGTTTTGTCATTGAACCTGAGCAGATTGACTTTGAGGCCGTGACCGATGCACCGGCTGCAGAAATGGCGGAAGTGGCCGAAGTCGCGGCTGCACCGGCGGTACCGGCCGTGGCACCTGCCGCGCCTGCGCTGAAAGCCGTTCCGGGCGAATCCGCTGCGCCAAACCGCGGCGAGCGTGAAAAACCGGCCGCCCGCTCCAGCGAATCGACCAGTATTCGTGTCGCTGTAGAAAAAGTGGATCAGCTGATTAACCTGGTGGGCGAACTGGTGATCACCCAGTCGATGCTGGCCCAGCGCTCCAACGAGCTGGACCCGGTCAACCATGGCGATCTCATCACCAGCATGGGGCAGTTACAACGTAACGCCCGCGATCTGCAGGAATCGGTGATGTCCATCCGTATGATGCCGATGGAATATGTCTTCAGCCGCTTCCCGCGTCTGGTGCGTGACCTGGCCGGCAAGCTCAACAAGCAAATCGAACTGACGCTGATGGGCAGTTCCACCGAGCTGGATAAGAGCCTTATTGAGCGCATTATCGACCCGTTAACGCACCTGGTGCGTAACAGCCTTGACCACGGGATCGAACTGCCGGAAAACCGTGTTGCCGCAGGGAAATCCCCGGTGGGTAACCTGATTTTGTCTGCGGAACACCAGGGCGGGAACATCTGCATTGAAGTGACCGATGACGGCGCAGGCCTGAATCGCGAGCGTATCCTGGCGAAAGCGATGTCGCAGGGGATGGCGGTCAGCGAAAACATGACCGACGAAGAGGTGGGCATGCTGATCTTTGCCCCAGGCTTCTCCACCGCGGAGCAGGTCACAGACGTCTCCGGGCGCGGCGTGGGTATGGACGTGGTGAAACGTAACATCCAGGAGATGGGCGGCCACGTTGAGATCAAGTCGAAGCAGGGCTCAGGTACCACTATCCGCATTCTGCTGCCGCTGACGCTGGCGATCCTCGACGGCATGTCGGTCAAAGTGGCGGACGAAGTGTTCATCCTGCCGCTGAACGCGGTGATGGAATCGCTGCAGCCGCGTGAAGAAGATCTGCACCCGCTGGCAGGCGGTGAGCGCGTGCTGGAAGTGCGTGGCGAATACCTGCCGCTGGTGGAACTGTGGAAAGTGTTCGACGTGGACGGCGCCAAAACCGAAGCCACGCAGGGGATTGTGGTTATTCTGCAAAGCGCAGGCCGCCGTTACGCTCTGCTGGTCGATCAGCTGATTGGTCAGCATCAGGTGGTGGTGAAGAACCTCGAGAGCAACTACCGCAAAGTACCTGGCATTTCAGCCGCCACCATCCTCGGCGATGGCAGCGTGGCGCTGATCGTCGATGTTTCGGCGCTTCAGGGATTAAATCGTGAACAACGTATGGCGCACACAGCCGCCTGATTCAGTTAAGAAGGTAAAAAAATGACCGGTATGAGTAATGTAACCAAGCTGGCCGGCGAGCCATCAGGGCAGGAATTCCTGGTTTTCACCTTAGGTGACGAAGAGTACGGTATCGATATTCTGAAGGTGCAGGAGATCCGTGGCTATGATCAGGTGACCCGCATCGCCAACACGCCAGATTTCATTAAAGGCGTGACCAACCTGCGTGGCGTTATCGTGCCAATCGTCGACCTGCGCGTGAAGTTCAGCCAGGGCGATGTCGAGTATGATGACAATACGGTCGTGATCGTGCTCAATCTGGGCCAGCGCGTGGTCGGGATTGTGGTTGATGGGGTTTCCGATGTCCTCTCCCTGACCGCCGAGCAGATCCGCCCGGCGCCGGAATTCGCGGTTACGCTGTCCACCGAATACCTGACCGGTCTGGGGGCGCTCGGTGACCGTATGCTGATTCTGGTGAATATCGAGAAGCTGCTGAACAGTGATGAGATGGCGCTGCTGGACGTGGCGGCAAGCCACGTAGCCTGACGCCATCACCGCTGCGGCGGCCAGGACAACACTTCAAGGGGACCATGCTGGTCCCCTTATTTATTTCTCCCGTTATGTATCGACCTGTTCTTATTTCTGCCCGTTATTTATTCAAATTGTGAATATATTCATCACCCGAATCCAGGTAATCGTTTCTCTGGCTTAACTCTTATTTAACCGCTATTAAAATAACCAATGAAAACAAGAAGATATATTGTGATCTGTATCACATTATTCCTATTTTTTATCTCGTCTGGCTTCGATGTTCAGGAGTTTTAAAAATTTATCCTGTTGTTATTAAAAGATAATTTTTGTCAATACGCCGTTTGTCTTAGCCGTCTGGCTAAAGTGGTTGTTCGCGGTGCCTTAATCTAAATTGATTTTAACCACCTATTAACAATAGTAATGGGTGCTAACAATTTGAGCGTTATCAAAAATAGAGGATAACGACGGCGACATTTTCTGGAGGGTGGAAAATGAACAGAAAAATTTTGGTGTTATTGGCGGGATCGGCCCTGGCGATGGCGGCAGTTCCGGCACAGGCGGTAACCAGCAGCGGGACCATTGGCGCAACCCTGACCTTGACCAACGGCTGCCTGATCAACGGATCGCCAAACCAGAACGGCATTAACTTCGGTACCCTCGATTTCGGTACCCATCCGGCAACCTTCTCCACGCTCACCACCCAGCTCACCGGAGCCAATGGGGGCAATACCTTTACCATCCAGTGCACCACCGACAGCTACACGGTCGCCATTACCGGCAATACCAATTCCACCGCGCCGGGAACGGTTGTGGGTACGCCCGGCACGCCAGCGCGCTATCTGGTCAACACCGCGAATACCGCTCAGGGTGTGGCATATAGCCTGTTCAGCGACAGCAGCTTTAACAACGTGATCGCCAATAACGCGCCGATCCCGGTGGCCTCTACCGCAGGCGGGGTTAATAGCTACACGCTCTATGGCCGTATTACCGGCGGCGGCAACAGCGTCACCGTGGTCCCTGGCACCTACATCGAC
>NZ_JBBCPK010000148.1:0-7161 GCF_037150775.1 Leclercia sp. M50 | reverse complement strand
CGGCGCTTGTGGCAAAGTCGTTCGCTGTGCCGAGGGGCAATATACCCAGCGCGGGACGGTGATCGCCCTGCAGATTAATTAATGCGGACGCCACCTCGTTAATGGTGCCATCACCACCGCCCGCAATGACCGTCTCGACGCCAAGCGTGCGAGCTTCATTGATATAGCGTGCCGCGTCGCCTTTTTCCCAGGTGACGCGCACGTGGATTTGAACGCCTTCGTCGCGTAACAGTGTAACCGCCTCGCGCAAAAGATCGTTGCCCGCGCTTTTACCATTGAGAATTAATAAACTTGCCGGATAGGTCGCCATCCACGTTGCTCCTGTGCTGATCTTCAAGAAGTGTATCGCAGCGCGGAGAAAAGCGGGTAAGAAGAGGACGAAAGGCGAAAAATTAAATGAGTGGCGAGCCAAAGTTTGCGCCACTCGGTCAGGATATTAAGACGTTATCGCGCCATAGGGACATAATGCAAAGACGCAGTCGCGACGATGCATACAGCGGGTGATCAGCGCCCCCTCATTGCCAGGGCAGCCGGAACTTTTCAGAAATGATGACCAAAGCGTGGGGTTATAAGGGAATGTACGAAGAATGTTTAGTGCTCTGATTTTACCGTCGATAACAATACCGAAGGGACTTGTCACAAGGACCGAGCCGACGCTGATAAAATAATCTCCCTTGTACCAGATTATCAGCCTGAGATTTTTAACGGTGAGTACATGTATAAAAATTGTTCCAGTACGAGGGCAAACCATCCTTTTTTCAACCACCCAGTACATATTTCCTCCTTCTCCTTAAGTGAAATTTCCTTCATAAGAAGAATAGCATCAGACATGTTTATGAATAACCTGACTTTAATAAATTGATAAATTAAGTCACTTCCCGGCGAAAACAGAAAGAAATTTACGTTAAGGGCGGGCTTTGAGGTCGTTACGATACTGGGTAGAAAAAAGAAGGGGTTTTTAGACAAAAAAATTAGCCTGCGTAAGGGAGATTACTCAGGCTAAGGAGGTGGTTCCTGGTACAGCTAGCATTTATGGGTTATGTTTTTCAGCGTTGGCAATAATACCCTCATCAAACGCAGCGGTATGTGATCGAATTCTAAGAATCATCTCATACCAAAAAATAACCCGCTTTCATTACTTAGCGTGCGGCGCCTGGGTATTTTCGCCGTTAAAATTACGCATCAGTAACGCATAATCCAGAGCAATCTCTTCCGGGACCGGCAGCCAGACGGTATGTCCATCTCCCGGTGCGACGGTGACCGACTCGCCTTTGCCATTCACCATATGCTCCAGGGTAAAATTGATATTGCCCTGCGGGGTCATTAACTCCAGGCTGTTGCCAACGAGGAACTTGTTTTTAACCGCCACCGCCGCAAGGTTGCCCTTGCGCTCGCCGGTGAACTCGCCGACAAACTGCTGGCGTTCAGAAACCGAGTGGCCATATTCATAGTTCTGGTAATCGTCATGGGTATGGCGTCGCAGGAAGCCTTCGGTATAACCGCGGTGCGCCAGCCCCTCCAGCGTTTGCAACAGGGTACTGTCGAACGGTTTACCTGCAGCCGCATCGTCAATCGCCTGGCGATAAACCTGGGCGGTACGCGCGCAGTAGTAATAGGACTTGGTGCGGCCTTCTATTTTCAGGGAGTGCACACCCATCTGGGTGAGGCGCTCCACGTGGGCAATGGCACGCAGATCTTTGGAGTTCATAATATAGGTGCCGTGCTCGTCTTCGAACGCGGTCATGTATTCACCCGGGCGCTGGGCCTCTTCAATCATAAACACGCTGTCGGTCGGAGCCCCGATACCCAGCGTCGGTTCAATATTTTGCACCGGAATAGGCTCGTGCTTATGCACGATATTGCCTACTTCATCCTGCTTGCCTTCCTGAACGTTATACTCCCAGCGGCAGGCGTTGGTGCAGGTGCCCTGGTTCGGGTCGCGCTTGTTGATATACCCGGAGAGCAGGCAGCGGCCAGAGTAGGCCATGCACAACGCGCCGTGAACGAATATCTCCAGCTCCATGTCTGGCACCTGGGTGCGGATCTCTTCGATCTCTTCCAGCGACAGCTCGCGGGACAAAATCACGCGGGTCAGCCCCATCTGCTTCCAGAATTTCACCGTCGCCCAGTTTACGGCGTTGGCCTGTACCGAGAGATGAATGTCCATCTCCGGGAAATGCTCCCGCACCAGCATGATCAAACCCGGGTCCGACATGATCAGCGCGTCTGGCCCCATCTCCACCACCGGCTTCAGGTCACGGATAAACGTTTTCAGCTTGGCGTTATGCGGCGCGATGTTGACCACCACGTAGAATTTTTTACCCTGCGCGTGGGCTTCGTTGATGCCGAGCTGCAGATTCTCATGGTTAAATTCATTATTACGCACGCGCAGGGAGTAGCGCGGCTGGCCCGCATAAACGGCATCGGCGCCGTAGGCGAAAGCGTAACGCATATTTTTCAGCGTTCCCGCCGGGGAGAGGAGTTCCGGTTTAAACATGTTCGTTCTCGTTCTGATGACAGGTCAGATGCGCGCACAAGGTGGGCGCCGGGAGGAGATCCCATACATTAAGGGCGGGCATTGTAGCGCTGCGGGAAGGGGAGGTAAACCATTGAGTGAGTAAACGCCGACGGCAGGACAGTACCGTCGGCATCAGTTCAGGCGTGGGGAATCAGAGATCGTCCTGGGTGTGATCGACAATGATTTCCAGGGTCTTACGAATGACATCGGCACGGACAACGTCGCGCGTCGATTCAATTTCGCGGATCAAACGTAAAATAATCGCTTTGTTAGTCAGCGGTTCCTTCGCATCCAGAATGGCACCCGTTACAGTCTGAAGCAGTGCCCACTCTTCGGCCAGCAAACCGCCAGCGCTGCGAAAGTAGTTGGACAATGCAGCATTGGGCAGTTCGTCGTAAAAGTCATTTTTCTGGAGCATAGCCTGGCTCATAGTGTCACACCGGTTCAGTTATATAAGTTAATTATGCAGTTAATGCTTATTTCTGTTGGCTTGCGGGCTATTGCCAAACAGAGGATAGACATTGCTGCTGCTGTGTCGACCATCCGTGTCCCACGCCTGTTGCTCACTTTGGTTATTACGCCGGGTGCCGCCTTTACCATCGTTGGAAATTTCCAGAATAATTTGGGAAAGCGCATTCCGGCGCTGCCCGTCCTGCTCTACCGATAACATCTGCTGTAGCCTCTCCAGCAACAGCTTCATGCTGATGGGGCCATTATCTTTCAGTAAAGAAAACGTGGCTTCGCCAATAAGTTCATCAGTCAGTCGTTCATGGTCACTTCTGTTCATAACTACGTCTCTGTCGCCGCATCTTCCTGCCAGGAGAGAAGCGGCATAAAGTCAGTCTGTGGCGACAGTATAAAAAAACTGTTGCAAAGAAAAAACTGACTCAAAAAACAAGGTAATCAGCTGCTGTGGCGTATCGCTTAACGTTCAAACAGCAGGCCAACCAGAGTTTGATATCGGCTCTCCTCTTCCCGATCCGACGCCTGTTCCATGCGGTGAAGAAGACGGGTACAAATCGCCTTTCGGTTAAGGATTTTTCCTTCCCGTAGAATTTCAACCACAATTTGACCCAGCGTCTCCTGCTGGGAGGGCTGGTTTGCTTTGTTAAAGTACTGGGCAATGGCATTGGCTGTGTTCGGTGTGTACCCGTTCTCGCGCATATGTCACTCCTGAATTCCGCTGTATTTAAATGGTTAATATCTTGTTAACTGGTAAATACTGTACATACTAATTGTACAAGTTAACAAATATATTTTGATCAATACGTGCTAAGTGTTTCTATTCAACATCTTAAAAAATACAAATTGTGTAAAACAGTCTAAAAAGATTGTACATTGTCGACGATTTTCGTCATTAAGGCGGGTACAGGTGACGGGCTATTTTCCCGTCTGGGCAGGCTGATAAGACGTTCAGCCAACCATCTGATACTGTGGACTTTCATTCACCTCCTCTTATTGGAAACCCGATGCTCACTACCATCATTTACCGTAGTCATTTTCGTGACGACGTACCGGTTACCGTGCTGGAAGACATGGTTGTTGCAGCGAATGTAAAAAACAGAGAGGCCGGCGTAAGCGGCATTCTCCTGTTTACCGGCAAGCTCTTTTTTCAGCTGCTCGAAGGACCTGAGGAGAAGGTAAGAGCCATTTACCGCGCGATCTGCGAAGACCCGCGTCACCACAACGTGGTGGAACTGTTGTGCGATTACTCCCGCGCCCGACGCTTCGGCAAGTACGGCATGGAACTCTTCGATCTGCGCCACTATGACCGTCACGAGGTGATGCAAAACGTGCTGGATAAGGGCACCACAAAGTACCAGATGACCTACAACGACAGGGCGCTGCAGTTCTTCAGAACCTTCGTCGAGGAGAGTGAGAAAGAGAACTACTTTGAGCTGCCGTCAGGGGATCACTGGGTGTTTGTCCCGGATAATGATGCTCCCAGCGTACGCGCGCTGCAGGGGCGTTTAAGCGATACGTGCAACTTCGCGTTCCAGCCGATTATCGACCCGCTGGCCCGTGAAATTGTCTCCTTCGAAGCCCTGATCCGCACCCCGGACGGGGAGTCTGCCCAGCACTGGTTTGAGGGGCTCGAAGGGGATGCTGTCTACGAAGCTGACCTCAAAAGCAAGAGCGTTGCTTTCGCGATGGCAAGCGAGTTGGGGCTGGGGGAACAGAGCCTGTCAGTGAACCTTTTACCGATGACGCTGGTCAATGTTCCCAATGCGGTCAACTATCTGCTCCAGGAGATAGAAGCTAACGGGCTGGTAGCCGAGCAGATTGTGGTAGAGTTTACCGA
The DNA here is from genome assembly GCF_037150775.1 of Leclercia sp. M50. Classification (NCBI taxonomy): domain Bacteria; kingdom Pseudomonadati; phylum Pseudomonadota; class Gammaproteobacteria; order Enterobacterales; family Enterobacteriaceae; genus Leclercia; species Leclercia sp. M50. Next base: position 2,341 of record NZ_JBBCPK010000148.1, on the reverse strand, counting down.
GCACGAGGTTATCTCCCGTCTGGACGAGTTCACCGGCGCGGTACGTGAGCTAAAAGCCGCAGGTATCGGCGTGGCGATCGATCACTTCGGTGGCGGGTTTGCCGGCTTATTGCTGCTGGCGCAGTTCCAGCCAGACAGAATTAAGATCAACCGGGACCTGATCCGCGACGTGCACAAGAGTGGTCCAAGGCAGGCGATTGTGCTCGCCATCATCAAATGTTGTACAGCTTTGGAAATATTGATCTCCGCGGTGGGCATTGAGCAGCCAGAAGAGTGGATGTGGCTCGAATCTGCCGGCGTTTCGCAGTTCCAGGGGCCCCTGGTTGCCCCCCCTGACCTGGCCGGCATCCCGCCAGTTTCGTGGCCTGAGCCGCGCGAGGAGGTCGTGCGCTAACCTTCGCCGGGCAGTGTTACAATTCTGTTGTACAATATAACGAGTTGTACAGCCCGGCGAGATTCGTTACCTTGAACAATGAATATATCGATTAGTCATGAGGAATCGATGGCCTTTTACAGTATTGGCGATGTGGCAGAACGTTGCGGCATCAACCCCGTCACCCTGCGTGCATGGCAGCGTCGGTATGGCCTGCTAAAACCGCAGCGCAGTGAAGGCGGACATCGACAATTTGATGATGACGACCTCCAGCGCATTGAGGAGATCAAGCGCTGGATTGAGCGTGGCGTACCGGTTGGTAAGGTAAAAGCCCTGCTTGACGGGGATAAAGCCCCCGAGCCGGGAGACTGGCGCGTGCTGCGGGAAGAGATGATTGCCACCCTGAGGCAGGTCAACCCGGCAAAATCCCGCGCGCAGATCGCGATTTTCTGCCAGCACCACTCCGTGGATGCGCTGGTAGACCATGTATTTATTCCCGTGCGGGCCACTCTCCGTCTCGATCACGCCACCGCGCGGGCGATGGGCAGCCTGCTGGACGGTATTCTGATCGAGCAGGCGGTCACCAGCCTGACGGAGTCGCGTGCGAAAGCGGGCAGGGATGCGTTACTGATAGGCTGGGGTATTGAGGACCGAACCCGCCTGTGGCTGGAAGCGTGGCGCCTTTCGCATCGGGGCTGGCGCATCAACGTATTTGCTGAACCCCTGGCGTTACCCCATCCAGAGTTCTTCCCGGGCCAACATATTCTCGTCTGGGCAGGCGAGACATTATCAGACGAACAGCGCCAGCAGCTGGAGCACTGGCAAAATCAGGGGTATGTCATTACGGCACACGGGGCGGCTGACGCCGTCTGATGCCATTACCCGCCGCAGCGGGTAACTTTCTCTCTTATCACCCGCCAATCCGGCACGCATCCGCTTCCCAGCGATACCCCACGCCATACACTGCGCGAATAAACGACTGGTCGGCATCCAGCGCTTCAAGCTTGCGGCGCAGATTTTTGATATGGCTGTCGATGGTGCGGTCCGTCACCACCCGGTAATCGTCATACAGGTGGTTCAGCAGCTGCTCGCGGGAGAACACCTTCCCCGGCTCATGGGAGAGGGTTTTCAGCAGACGAAATTCCGCCGGGGTGAGATCCAGTAACTTACTGCGCCAGCTTGCCTGAAAACGACCTTCATCAATGATGAGTGGGCTTTCGGCATCCAGCACCTGCAACTCACGCTGCGGTTTACAGCGGCGCAGAATGGTTTTCACCCGGGCCACCACTTCGCGCGGGCTGTAGGGTTTGCAGATGTAATCGTCGGCACCGATCTCAAGACCTAACAGGCGGTCAATCTCTTCAATTTTGGCGGTGACCATCACAATCGGCACTTCAGAGAAGCGGCGGATTTCGCGGCACAGGGTCAGGCCGTCGGTGCCCGGCAGCATCAGGTCAAGCAGGATCAGATCCGGCGGGGTCTGGCGTACATATGGCAGGACCTGATCGCCGTGGCTGATAAGCGACGGGGCGTAGCTCGCCGCCCGCAGATAGTCGATTAATAACTGCCCAAGCTTAGGCTCGTCCTCCACAATCAGAATGCGGGGTGTGTTTTCGTCAATGGGTAACTCAGTCATGCTTCTCTCGATAAATCGCGTTCCAGCGGTAGCTCTACTGTAATGCTAACCCCGCCAAAAGGCGAATGGGCGGCGCGGAGGGTGCCGCCGTGGGCTTCAACGATGTTGACGCAGATCGCCAGTCCCAGGCCGGAGCCGCCGCTGGCACGATTGCGGGAGCCTTCGGTGCGGTAAAAACGCTCAAACAGCTTGTTGAGCTGGTCGTCCGTGACGCCAGGGGCGGTATCGGCGAAGGTCAGCGTAAAGCGCTGCTCTTCGCACTTGCCGGCGATCCGCAGCGCGCCGCCCGCGTCGGTATAGCGCAGGCTGTTTTCCAGCAGGTTGTTAAACAG
>NZ_JBBCPK010000147.1:0-7440 GCF_037150775.1 Leclercia sp. M50 | reverse complement strand
CTGCTGGACGCCGCTCTGGGCCAGCACCGCGGGCACGCCAATCGCCACCCCATCAACGCCATACTCACCCTCCAGAATGCAGGAGATCGCCAGCGCCCGGTGGCTGCCGGTGAAGATATTGCGGCAGATTTCAGCGATGGTGGCGGCGATGCTGTACTCCGTGCAGCCCTTGCGGGCGTAGATCTCAAAGCCCTGTTTGCGCACGCGTTCGGCCAGCTCGTCAAAATCCAGCGTCTGGCCGGTATGGCGTTGATACACCTCGGCAATGGGTGAGCCATACACCGACGAATGGGACCAGACCGGGAACTGCGTATCGCCATGCTCGCCCAGGATAAAGGCGTCGATGCTCTGGGCGCCGATATCCAGCGCCTGCGCCAGGGTCCGCCGCAGACGGGTGGTATCCAGCCAGACGCCGGTGCCGATCACCTGATTACGCGGCAGGCCGGAGAGCTGCCACACCTGCCAGGTGATGATGTCGCACGGGTTGGTGGCAATCAGAAATATGCCGTTAAAGCCGCCCGCCATCATCTGCGGGACAATGTTCTTCACGATGCTGGCCGTGGCGGTCAATTCATCCAGCCGCGTCTGTCCTGGCTTCAGGGCGCCGCCGGAGACGGTGATCACCGCGATATCCACATCGGCACAGTCGCTCACCTCGCGGGTGGAGATGCTCATCATGCCGGGCATATAGGCGGCAGCATCCGCCAGATCCCAGGCGTGGCCTTCACTGCGGGCGTGGTTAATATCCACCAGCAGCAGCTCTTCGCAGATATTTTGATTGAGCAGGGCATACGCCGCAGAGGTACCGACATTTCCGGCACCGATAATCATCACTTTACGGGCTTTGGTGTTCATTGTTTTTCCTCACATTTTAACCGGCTATAGGCACCAAACTAACGCTGCCGGGGCAGGTAGCGCAATGGTCAGGCGCAGCTATAAGTTAAAAATATGCCGTTGCGTTTGTCGGCCAGCGTTATGGTGGAGAAAAACGACAAAAGGAGCCTGCCATGTATTCCATTACCTCTGAATCCCCCGCCCATCCCGACATCATTAACCTGATTGCCGCCCTGGACCGTTACCAGAGCGCGCTCTATCCGGCAGAGAGCAACCATCTGCTGGATCTGACCGGGTTGCCCGATTACGCCCTGATAATGATGGTGATCCGCGATCGCCAGCTTAACGCCGTCGGCTGCGGGGCGATCGTGCTGAACGGCGATGGCAGCGGCGAGATAAAGCGGGTCTATATCGATCCGACCCATCGCGGACAGCGGCTGGGTGAAACGCTGCTGGCGGCGCTGGAAGATGAAGCGCAAAGCAGGAGCTGCCACACCCTGCGGCTGGAGACGGGGATCAAGCAGCTTCCGGCCATCCGGCTCTATGAACGCTGTGGCTACCAGCTGTGCGAGGCGTTTCCTCCCTATGCCCCCGATCCCCTGAGCCTGTTTATGGAGAAGCTGTTGGTGGCTGACCTTCGTTTAGCAGCGCTATAAACGCTTCCAGTTGCCGGGTCATCGCGCCCCGGCGCCATACCAGCCAGGTGGTGAGCCAGCGCCAGTTTTCCGCCAGCGGCCAGGCGGCCACCTGGTGATGTCCGGGCATACTTTCCAGCATTGAACGGGGCATCAGCGCAATGCCCGCCCCGGCAATGACGCAGGCCAGCATCCCGTGATAGGACTCCATTTCGTGGATGCGCCCTGGCGTGGCGCGATCCGCGTGAAACCAGCTCTCGAAATGGCGGCGATAGGAGCAGTTGGCGCGAAAGGCATAGATATCGTGCCCGCTGATGTCGGCGGCCCGCGCAACCTCTGGATGACCGGCAGGCACCACCAGCATCATCTCCTCCCGGTAGACCGGCATGCCCTCCAGTTCCGGGTGGTTTAATGGCCCGTCCACAAAGGCCGCGCTCAGCGTCCCTTCCAGTACCCCGTCAATCATTGTCCCGGAAGGGCCGGTCGCCAGCGCAAACTGAATGCGCGGGTAACGCTGGTTAAACTGCGCCAGCGAGGCCGGGATGCGCACCGCCGCGGTGCTCTCCAGCGACCCGAGGGTAAACAGTCCCTGGGGTTCATCACCGGCCACCACCATCCGCGCCTCATCCACCAGGGCGAGGATCTGTCGGCTGTAGCGTAAAAAATTATGCCCTGCGGGTGAGAGGCGCAGCCGCTGGTTCTCGCGGATGAATAGCGCCACACCAAGATCGGCCTCCAGCTGTTTGATGCGGGTGGTCAGGTTTGAGGGCACGCGATGCACTTTCTGCGCGGCCTGGGTAATGCTGCCGGTCTGGGCGACGGCGTTAAACATCTCCAGCTGGGTCAGATCCATGTCGTTCTCGTTTCGTGAATAAGGTGGTTATTATTATTCATTTTTAAGAAATAGCAGATCGCGCCACACTGTAGCAACTGTTAATACACGGAGCCGATCATGACTACACCTTCTGCTACCCATGCCCTGTCCATTAACCCGGCAAACGGCGAAACCCTGGCTGTCTGGCCGTGGGCGACCGTCACCGAGGTTGAACATGCCCTTGCACAGACCGATACCGCCTTTCGCCTGTGGCGCAACGTGCCGGTGGCGACGCGTGCGCAAAAGCTACGCGATCTGGGCGCCGCGCTGCGCAATCGTGGCGAAGAGATGGCGCAGATGATCACCCGGGAGATGGGCAAACCCATCGCCCAGGCGCGTGGGGAGGTGGCGAAATCTGCCGGGCTGTGCGACTGGTATGCTGAACATGGCCCGGCCATGCTCAATACCGAGGCAACCCAGGTAGCGGACGCGGTGATTGAGTATCGTCCGCTGGGGCCGGTGCTGGCGGTGATGCCGTGGAACTTCCCGCTGTGGCAGGTGCTGCGCGGCGCGGTGCCGATTATTCTGGCGGGCAACAGCTATCTGCTGAAGCATGCCCCTAACGTGCAGGGCGCCGCGAACCTGATCGCAGCGATTTTTACCGATGCCGGATTCCCGCAGGGGGTGTTTGGTCAGCTGAACGCCACTAACGACGGGGTGAGCCAGATGATCGCCGATCCGCGCATCGCCGCGGTCACCGTGACCGGCAGCCTGCGCGCCGGGGCCGCCATTGGCGCCCAGGCCGGGGCGGCGCTGAAAAAATGCGTGCTTGAACTGGGGGGTTCCGATCCCTTTATTGTCCTGAACGATGCCGACCTGGATCTGGCGGTAAAAGCGGCGGTGACCGGACGCTATCAGAACACCGGGCAGGTGTGCGCGGCAGCCAAGCGCTTTATCGTCGAGGCGGGTATTGCCGATGCGTTTAGCCGTCGCTTTGTCGAGGCCACCGCGGCCCTGAAGATGGGCGCGCCTGAAAACGAAGAGAACTACCTCGGCCCGATGGCGCGTTTCGATCTGCGAGACGAGCTGCATCAGCAGGTTCAGGCGACGCTGGCCGAAGGGGCGACCCTGCTGCTGGGCGGCGAGAAGTTAGCAGGGGCAGGGAACTACTATGCGCCGACCGTGCTGGGGAATGTGACCCCAACGATGACCGCGTTTCGTCAGGAGCTGTTTGGCCCGGTAGCGGCGATTAGCGTAGCAACCGATGCCGATCACGCGCTTGCCCTGGCTAACGACAGCGATTTTGGGCTTTCGGCGACACTCTTTACCGCCAATGCAGAGCTGGCCGACCGCTTTGCCCGCCAGCTTGAGTGCGGCGGGGTGTTTATCAACGGCTACAGCGCCAGCGACGCCCGCGTGGCGTTCGGCGGGGTGAAGAAGAGCGGATTTGGCCGGGAGCTGTCGCACTTTGGCCTGCATGAGTTCTGTAATGTGCAGACGGTGTGGAAAGACCGGGTTTAACTTTGCTTCCATTGTTCCGCCGGGTGGCGCTGCGCTTACCCGGCCTACAAAACCTGTAGGCCCGCGCAAGCAAAGCGCTGCCGGGCGCCTGTCATCATTCTGAAATAGTTCTGTCATTTTCACTGCGTAGACTCGCCCACGTCTAAGTCCTTGTTAATGAAGAAATCATGAACTTAATGCAAATTTTTCGCCGCATTACTCCCCGGAAGTTTGGTTTGCTGGCGGGGATCTTCTGTATCATCGGCCTCTTTTCCGCGCTGCAAATCTCTTCATCGGTCTTACTTTCCGTCTCCCTGCGCGATGCCCAGCGCAACGAACAGCGCAACCAGATGGCCTGGCTGCAACAGGCAAAGGTCGATCAGGCCCGCATCTCGTTGCTGGCAGCAAGCGATCTGCTTAACCGTGCGGGAGTTTATTTTATGCAGGATAAAGAGACCGGGTCCGACGGCAGCTGGCACAGCCTGATGGATGAGGCGCAACAGGCGCTACGTGATTCTCAGCAGGCCTGGCAGGCGTGGCAGGCGATGCATCCGCCACGGGATGAAGCACTGCTCAACAGCTACCAGTTGTTTTTCGACGCTATCCGTGAGCAGGCCGACGGGCTGGTCAACGGTCAATCGATCGATGCCTTCTTTGCCGTACCTGCCCAGGCGTTTCAGGCCGATTTTAATGACAACTATGCCCGCTATCAGCAGGCCAGCGCCCAGCGCGCCACGGAGGGGCGGCAGCGGCTGACGGCCAGTCTCTCCGGTCTGCAATCACTCTTTCTGCTGGCCCCGGTTGTTCTGCTGGGGATTGCGGTTGCGGTGTGGTTTGCCATGTCCCGCTGGGTGATCGTCCCGCTGCGTCGTCTTATCGCCCATATTAATCTGCTGGCGGCGGGGGATCTCTCTTCACCGCTACCCACCGTGACCCGGTTTAACCGCGAGATTGCGCAACTGGGCGGTAGCGTGGAGACGCTGCAACAGGGCCTGCAACAGCTGGTGACCCAGGTCAGCGAGGCGACCACCTCGATGGTGACCAATATTGGCTCGCTGGCGCAGGGCAATCAGGATCTCTATCAGCAGTCTGCGCGTCAGGCGCAGGAGTTGAAAGAGGTGACCGCGCATATTGCCGCGCTGGAAACCCACGTCGAGGGAAACAGCGGCTATGCAAAACTGGCAAGCTCACGGGCGGACGAGGCGCGGGAGATGGCGGCAGGGGGAGACCGGATGATGGAGACGGTCAATGCCTCGATGGCGGCCATCGTGGAGCGCTCTTCGGAGATGCGCGGCATTGTGGCGATCATCGATAATGTGGCGTTCCAGACCAATATTCTGGCGCTGAACGCGGCCATTGAAGCGGCCCACGCCGGCAACCAGGGGCGTGGATTCGCCGTGGTGGCGCGGGAGGTGGGGCTGCTGGCGCGTAAAAGCAGTCACTCGACCCAGACCATCCAGCAGTTAATTAACCACTCGTTGCAGGGCATTGAGGATGGCTCGAAAGCCGTCACCCGGCTGGAGGATAACCTCCAGCAGGTGATTGGACTGGTGGGTAATCTCTGCAGTCTGCTGAATGAGATCTCCGTTGCCACCCTCAGCCAGGGCGAGAGTATTCACCGTATGACCAGCCAGCTCCAGGCGCTGAACCAGGTGGCTCGCCAGACCGATGCGCTCGTCAACACCGCCTCCGAAGCCTCCCAACGGCTCCATGATGAATCGGGCCTGCTGTTGCAGGCTGTCTCGCGGTTCCGATTGCCTGCCTGACGCCATCCATCAGCCTCTGTTATACTCGCAGGCCGTTTTTGGCCTGTGAGCAAGGAGCAACCGATGGCTGCGAACATCAATAATCAGATGCTGGACGCCATTCTGGCGCAAGTACGTCCCCTGTTGGGCAAGGGTAAAGTCGCCGATTACATCCCGGCGCTGGCCTCGGTCAATGGCAACAAACTCGGCATTGCCATCACTACGGTGGACGGGCAGCACTTTCAGGCCGGTGATGCCACAGAGCGTTTCTCCATTCAGTCGATTTCGAAAGTCCTGAGCCTGGTGGCGGCGATGCGTCAGTATGACGAGGATGAGATCTGGCAGCGGGTGGGGAAAGATCCCTCCGGTCAGCCGTTCAATTCGCTGTTGCAGCTGGAGATCGAACAGGGCAAACCGCGTAATCCGTTTATTAACGCCGGGGCGCTGGTGGTATGCGACATGCTGCAAAGCCGCCTGAGCGCACCGCGCCAGAGAATGCTGGAGATCGTGCGTCAGCTCTCCGGCGTCAGTGATATCGGCTACGATTCCGCCGTTGCCCGCTCGGAGTTTGAACACTCGGCGCGCAATGCGGCGATCGCCTGGCTGATGAAGTCGTTCGGCAATTTCCATAACGACGTGCCAACGGTGCTGCAAAACTACTTCCACTACTGCGCCCTGAAGATGAGCTGTGTCGAACTGGCAAATACGTTTCTTTTTCTGGCTGCTCAGGGTTATGCCCCGCATCTGTCCGAGCCCGTTGTCACGCCGATGCAGGCCCGGCAGGTCAATGCGTTGATGGCGACAAGCGGGATGTATCAGAATGCCGGTGAGTTTGCCTGGCGGGTGGGGCTGCCTGCGAAATCGGGGGTTGGTGGCGGGGTAGTGGCGATCGTGCCTCACGAGATGGCGATTGCGGTCTGGAGCCCTGAACTGGACGACGCGGGGAACTCCCTGGCGGGCGTCACGGCGCTGGAACACCTGACTCAGCAACTGGGGCGTTCAGTCTATTAAGCACTGCCTGTGCCGTCTGGCTGACGGCACAACTGATAAGCACTGCTAACTGGATGATGATAGTTATCCCCTTAATGTGATATACATTAATACCAAACTTTTAACATTCATCCGCGTGGATGTGTATTCAATGTTAAAAGCAACCCTATGGATTGATATTGCATGTCTTCTGCTTACGCCAGAACATTCACACTTTTTCAGCCGCACAGTCCGTTCCGAAACGCGGCGGGAATAGTGGTATTGACCACGCTCTTCTATTTTATCGGCGCGCAGCTTCGTCTGATGGAGTCGCTGTCGATGTTCTGGCCGCTGAATGGCGTGATGGCAGGGGTGTTTGCCCGCTACGCTTACCTGAACCGGCCTCGCTATTACGTGATGTCCTATATCGCCATGCTGGTATACGACGCCATCACCACCGACTGGGGCATCTCCTCGCTGGGTATTAACCTCTCGAATATGGTGTTTATTGTCACCGTAGCCCTGTTGGTCCAGCGCGACAAGCGACTGAAAAATCGCACCCCGGATCCGGTGAATGCCCTGCGGCTGTTTAACTATTGTCTGGTGGCTGCGCTGCTCAGCGCCCTGCTCGGAGCGGCGGTGGCGGGCGGGGTGGACAGTCGCGCCTTCTGGCCGCTGGTCGCCGACTGGTTTAGCGAACAGTTTTCTACCGGGGTATTAATTGTTCCCTGTATGCTGACCATGACCTGGCCCACGTTCAACCGGGCCATAGGTGCCAGCCATTTGATGCCGGTGGTGTTGCTGATTATCTCGGTGATGGCCTCGGTCGCAATCGGCGGGGCCGGTGCGCTGGCGTTTCCGCTGCCGGCGCTGATCTGGTGTGCGGTGCGCTATTCGCTGCCGGCAACCTGCCTGTTGACCTTTGTCACCGGGACGGTGGAGA
>NZ_JBBCPK010000146.1:0-7494 GCF_037150775.1 Leclercia sp. M50 | reverse complement strand
GGATTCGTTGCCCTCGGTGGCCTTTTTCAGCGCCTGATGGATCTCATCCACGCTCACTTTTTTATCCAGAATAGAGACCAGCTCGGTGACGGAGCCGGTTTTAACCGGCACGCGCTGGGCGTGGCCTTTCAGCTTGCCGCTCAGGGCGGGGATCACCAGCCCAATGGCCTTCGCCGCGCCGGTGGTGTGCGGAATGATATTTTCCGCCGCGGCGCGGGAGGCGCGAAGATCTTTGCCGCGCGGCCCATCCACTAGCGCCTGGGTGCCGGTATAGGCGTGGATGGTGGTCATGGTGCCCGCCTTGATGCCAAAGGCGTCGTGCAGCACTTTCGCCAGTGGGGCCAGGCAGTTGGTGGTGCAGGAGGCGACGGAGATGATGGTGTCACTGGCCTCGATGGTGTCGTCGTTAACGTTAAAGACGATGGTTTTCATCTCGCCGGCCGGGGCGGAGATCAGCACTTTTTTGGCGCCCGCGTCCAGATGGGCCTGGGATTTCTCCTGCGAGGTGTAGAACCCGGTGCACTCCACCACCAGATCCACGCCCGCAGATCGCCACGGGATGTTTTTCGCCTCTTTCTCGGCGTAAACCGAAATGGATTTCCCGTCGACGATCAGCGCGTCTTCCGTGAAGTCGACGCTCCAGGGGAAGGGGCCATAGTTAGAGTCATGTTTTAACAGGTAGGCCAGCACTTTTGGCGACGTCAAATCGTTAATCGCCACCACGCTATTACTGTCCTGCGTTTCCAGCAACCGACGGAGAACCAGTCGGCCAATACGACCAAAACCGTTAATGCCAATCTTACTCATGATCTTCTCCTGTGTGATGTACGGGACGTTGAACTCATCCAGGATTAGACCATGAAGCCCAGCGAGGCAATTGAAGATGGCTCATCTGCACGGAAGTTTTTGAAAAATAGGGGACAATAATTAATGAATTTTTAACTGAAGCTGGGTTATTTTACGTTTTTTAGCCTTCTGTTCAGGAAAGACTATGCGCAATAAATACACCGGCCTGCAAATCACGATCCACTGGCTGGTTTTTCTGCTGGTGATCGTGGCCTACTGTGCCATGGAGTTTCGCGGCTGGTTCCCCCGCAGCGACCGCCCGCTGATCAATATGGTCCACGTTTCATGCGGTATCTCTGTACTGGTGCTGATGGTCGCGCGTCTGCTGGTGCGTCTTAAGTATCCCGCGCCACCGATTGTGCCTAAGCCAAAACCAATGTATATCGGCTTATCGCATCTGGGGCACCTCGCCATCTATCTACTGTTTATTGCGCTGCCGCTGATTGGGCTGGTGATGATGTATAACCGGGGCAATACCTGGTTTGCGTTCGGGCTGGGGATGCCGCACGCCGCCGAGTCCAATTTTGATCTCGTGGACACGCTGAAAGCGTGGCACGTCACCCTGGCGAAGCTGGGCTATTTCGTTATCGGGATCCACGCCTTTGCCGCGCTGCTTCACCACTACTACTGGAAAGACAGTACCCTCCTGCGCATGATGCCGAAAAAACGCTAAGGGGATCCTGTGTCCCGTAAGCTGCGCAAAGTGCTGTTTGCCACCGGTGTCGGCCATTTTGTTGAATGGTTCGATTTTGGGCTTTACGGCACGCTGGCCGCGTTTATTGGCCTGCACTTTTTCCAGGCTGACGATCCGGCGTTGGCGCTGCTGTCGTCGTTCGCGGTCTTTGGCGCCGGGTTTGTGATGCGTCCGCTGGGCGGGCTGTGGTTTGGCTCCCTCGGGGACCGCATCGGACGCCGGAGGGTGCTGGCGTCGGTGATCATGCTGACCTCGGGCGCCACCTTTCTGATCGGACTGCTGCCCACTTATTCGCAGGTGGGGCTTCTCGCCACGGTGCTGCTGGTGCTGGTGCGTCTGGTTCAGGGATTTGCCGCCGGGGGCGAAAGCGCAGGGGCCACCACCTTTCTGGCGGAATATGCTCCCGCCCGCCGCCGGGGCTACTTTACCAGCTGGATCGATAACTTCGGCTTTCTGGCTTTTGTTGCCGCCTCTGGCCTGGTGCTGCTGCTCACCACGGTGCTGGGAGAGGCGGCGATGAATGCGTGGGGCTGGCGCATTCCCTTCCTGCTCGCCGGGCCGCTGGGCTGGATTGGCCTCTACCTGCGTACCCATCTTGAAGACTCTCCCGAATTCCTGGCGCTGAAGCAAAGCCATAAAACCGAGGCCGCCCCGCTGAAGGTGGCGGTCACCACCGAGCGGCGCGCGCTGGGCTTCTGCATCGGTTTTGTGGTCATCAAGGCGGTGGGGCACTGGATGCTACAGGCCTTTATTCCCGGCTACCTGACGACGGCGCTGCGCTTTCCGACGCAGCAGGCATACCTTATTACCACGCTCGGGCTGTTAGCTGTGGCGGTGATGGTGCCCTTTATGGGGTATCTGTCGGACAGGTTTGGCCGCAGGCCGCTGATGCTGGCGGGCTGCATGGGGTTTATCCTCCTGAGCTGGCCTGCCATGGGATTGATGGCGCAGGGCGATATCGTCTCCGCGCTACTGGCGATGCTGTTGCTGGGGATCTGCATTGCCGCCTTTGACGGGGCCTGCTGCGCGGCTATTGCGGAGCTGTTTCCTACCCGGATTCGCTTTGGCGGTATCGCCATCGCCTATAACGTGGCGGTGGCGTTCTTTGGTGGTGTCACGCCGTGGTTCTCGGCCTGGCTGGTTCTGAAGAGTGGCAATCCGCTCGCCCCCGCGCTGTTTGTCATGATGGCCGCCCTGATCACCTTCCTGACGGTGTTACGGGCGAAAGAGAGCGCCGGATTGCCGTTGCGTCGCTAGGAGCGGCATAAAAAAGCCCGGCGGGGAAGGCCGGGCAAAAAAATAAACACAACAAATTTGCATCACTTAACAGCTGATTACTTCAGATCGCGGTGCGCCATGGCGTTGACCAGGTACGACTGACGCTGACTGAGCCTCACTTCACGGTCAGCGTCATCACGCTTGATGATATTGAGCGCCGGGCCGCCGCTATCCGGCGAACGCGTACACTCTGCATCCTCCGGAATTATCCAGCCAACATCATCACGGGTGCGATGATTATTGCGTGCGTTACGAACTCTTCGTCTCAAATGCATACTCTAACCTCCGTATATTATATCGGGCTGCGTTTGCATGGTGTGGCAAAATTGCCGCTCGGTACGTCCATGAATATATTGTCTGACATATCGCCGTTAGCGGAAAATATATCGCAGCGGATTACGCTGCGGGTTTGCGTCCGCCACCGCGACTATTTTGTCCGCCTTTTTTTCCCGCTTCGGATGCCCGCTGCGGGTCGTTCTTAAAGTTACCGCCGCTACTCTGTCCGCCTTTACGGCCCGCCTGGGATGCACGCTCCCGGTCTTCTGCGAAATTGCCGGAACCGCCTCGATGATTAGCCATAACTTGTCTCCAGTTTTTCGTTGAGAATACTTTTAAGGAAAACCAACTTCCTCAAATGCGTGCACAAATAAATGTAGACAGAACGGAACAAACGTCAATAAGCCTCCCGATGCGTTTTTTTCCTTGCTCATGGCTAACAAATTTTATTTTTTCACCGGCTCCAGGGAATATATCCTCGCTAATAAATAAGTTAGCATTCCTTATATATCTGACGAATAATTTCCGGGTGGTAAAGGGTGTTTGCAGATTCATAAAATAATTCCCTTTCTGAGGGAATTTAAGATAAGTCTTAGCGGCTCTGCTCAGGCTCAATGGCCGCGCTGGCCCGTAAATCGGGTGGCTGGCAGGCGATCAGCCGGGCGCTGATTATCGCACTACCTTTCATGGTGGTTGCCGCTCTGCTGACAATGCCTGCATCATTGCATGGGACAGGCTTTTCGGGCTGGGGCTCCCGCCACGCTGCTGCATGAGAGGGTGAGCCCGTTAATGGTGTTTATCATCTTTGGCGTGATTCTTTATGTCGTGGGATCACGAAAATTTGGCCGCTAATTTTATAAGGGATTCAGGATGTTTACAGGTCTGAGCGCATTTCCTCTCACGCCGTTGGTAAAGGGGGAGATTGATGAAAACGCCTTTGTTGCGCTGATTGAGGCGCTGGCGGCAGCGGGGGTAAATTCCATCGGCGCGCTGGGCTCCACGGGGAGTTACGCCTACTTAACCCGGGAGCAGCGTTTCGCCGCCACAAGGCTGGCGGTGAGTGCCGCCGCGGGCGTGCCGGTGATGACCAGTATCGGCAGCGTCAACGCAGAAGAGATCGTGAGACTGGCAGAGGATGCGCAAAAGGCCGGGGTAAGCGGTCTGCTGCTGGCCCCGCTCTGTTACCAGAAACTGACGGCGGAGGAAGTGTTCCGTCTGTACGAGCGCCTCTGCGGTGAAATTTCCGTTCCGCTCTGTATCTACGACAACCCGGCGACCAGCGGCTTTGAATTTAATGATGAACTGCTGGTGGCGCTGTCGTTTTTACCCAACATGGGTTCCATCAAGCTCGGCGATCTGCCTGCCGATCCGGCTGACGCCTTAGCCCGTGTGGCGAAGCTGAAAAGCCAGGTGGCGGCGGGGGTGACGATTGGCATCAGCGGTGATGCGCAGTCGGCTGCCGGTCTGCGGGCAGGGTGCGACGTCTGGTACTCGGTGCTGGCCGGACTTTTCCCGGATTATTGCCTGCGGTTGACGCAGGCGGCGCTGCGGGGGGATGTGGAGGAGACCCGGCGGCTTAACGGCGCGCTGGAGCCGTTATGGGGATTCTTCCGTCGCTACGGGAGTTTGCGGGTGATCGCGACGGTGGCGGAGCTGCGGGGAAGGGCTGCGGCGCCGTGTTTGCCTTTTCCGTTGCAGACGCTGGCGGGGGCGGAGCGGGATGCGTTGCAGGAGGTGGCAGAGCGGGTTTTGTAGGCCCGTGCAAGCGAAGCGCCGCCGGGCAATGCGCGGGCGGCCTGGCGATATCACCGAACTGATGGCAGATACGAAACGCTGGTCTAAGCTCAAGAAGGCACAGACCAGCGGTGTAGTGGGTCGTTAACAATAACGATAATTGCGCGTTTCGGGTGGTGGAAATGAACAGGATCCTGCTCGTCTTCTTAACGTGTTTTCTCTCTGGTTTTGTTTTTATCTCACAGGCCGCGGAGCCCCGCCAGGCCCCTACGGAGCAGGAGCGCGCCCGCACCCTCTATGTTTTTCATCAGCCCATTGTCATGCTGCAGGCGAAATTCGGCCTGACCACGCCCGAAGAGCGCGTGTTGCGTATCCGTAATACGCTGCGCAACTTTACCGAGGCGGACGTGCGGGAGCCGCTCAACATCGTGCCGGTCACGCGCTATAACCAGCAGGGAAGGTTGATTGTGATGAACGGCAAACCGGTGATGCTGCTGGCGCAGGCGGATCTGGACGAGGGCGATGATTTAACGCTGGATCAGGCCGCCCAGCGGGTGCTTACCCGGCTGGAAGCCCAGCGTATGGCCCTGCGCGATCAGTATGACTCAGGCTGGCTGGCGCTCTCCACTGTGAAAACGGTGGCGGGATTTCTGGTCTTTGTTCTCTTCTGTTACGGCGCTTACCGCTCGTGGCGCTGGGTGCAGCGTTTTTATCGTCGGCGGATCCTCGAAAACCGCAGCCTGATCCCCCATCGCTGGCGGCGCTTTATTGGCACCATTGAGACGCGCCTCTATGCCCTGCTGATGATTTTACTGGCTGTCGTGGCGTTTTATTTCTGGCTGAGCTGGGTCTTCAGCCTGTTTCCCTGGACCCGCGTCTGGGGCACCTCCCTGGGCGACTGGTCGTTCCGCGTGCTGCGGCAAATGGCGCTGTCGATTGCCTCAGCCATGCCGGGACTGCTGATTGTCCTGCTCATTTTTCTTCTTACCGCGGCGATCCTCAGGCTGCTGAAGTTTGTACTTAATCAGGTGGAAGCGGGGCGGCTACAGCTGCCGGGCATCCATCCTGAAACCGTCGGTGCCACCCGCAAACTGATTTCGGTGGTGGTGTGGCTGTTTGCCCTTTCGGCAGCCTACCCGTTTTTACCCGGCGCCAATTCGCTGGCGTTTAAAGGCATCAGCGTCTTCTTCGGCTTAATGCTCACCCTCGGCTCGGCGGGGGTGATGAACCACGCCATGAGCGGACTGGTGCTGATCTACTCCCGGGCGCTGCGCAAAGGGGACGTGATTCGGGTGGCGGATAACGAAGGGATGGTCAGTGAGGTTGGCATGCTCGCCACCAAGATCATCACCCGGGAAAACTACGTGGTGACGGTGCCCAATGCGGTGGTGGTCAGCGGCAAAATTACCAACCTCAGCGTGCAAAACCCGGACGGTGGGGTGAACCTGACCGTGGGCGTCACCATCGGCTACGACACCCCCTGGCGGCAGGTTCACGCCATGCTGGAGCTGGCCGCTAAACGGGCGCAGTGCATCGATCCTACCCAACCGCCGCTGGTGCGCCAGCTAAGCCTGATGGACTGGTATATCGCCTATGAGTTGCAGGTGCGGCTCCTGCCGGGGCAGTCGCTGGCGGTAGCCCGCAACGAACTGCACAGTAATATCCAGGACGTGTTCAACGAGTTCAATGTCCAGATCATGTCGCCGAACTTCGTGATGCAACCTGAGGGCGCGGTGATGGTGGCGAAAGATAACTGGTATCCGGCCCCGGCAACGGCGCCCGATGCAGAGAAAGGTTAAAGAAAAGAGCGGTACACTCCCTTACACGCAGGTGGCAAATGAAAAAATCGACACTGATTTGTCTCGGTCTGTTTTTCGCCCAGACAGGCCATGCCAGTGGCCTCTACTTCTATGAAATCGGCACGGAGGACACGGCACTTGCGGGAGCGGGGCAGGCGGCGCGCGCCCAGGATGCCTCCACTATCGTGACCAACCCGGCCGGCATGACTCGCCTGCCGGATCATATGTTTACTGGCGGCGTGCAGCTTATGGACGGGGATATCTCCTATACGCTGGATAACGAGGCGGGCAGACAAAGCCCGGGCGATATCATGAGCGTCTTCCCCAACGCCAGCGGCTTTTACGCGCAAAAAATTAATGACGATCTGTTTGCCGGGATCGGGCTGTACGGCAACTATGGCCTGGCAACCGACTATGGTGAGTGGGCGGGCGATCGGCTGCTTAAAAAGAGCGCGATGGTCGCCCTGACCTTAAGCCCCTCGTTGGCCTACAGGCTGAACGACCGGGTCTCGGTTGGCGGCTCGGTCAACGTTAACTACGGCCTCCTTTCCCTTACCCGCAACGTTGACGGCGATGATGAGACCGAAAAAGATCACGACTGGGCCATGAGCTATCGTCTGGGCTTACTGATGGAACTCACCGACCAGACCCGGGCGGGGATCACCTGGACCAGTAAAACCGAATATGACTTTAATATTGACGGGAAGGCGCGTTTCCCGAACTTACCCAACGTCGAATACGATCTGCCGCTCTCCGCGCAGGTCCGGGCGCCGCAGCAGATCATGTTAAGCCTGGTGCATGATATTAATCAGCAGTGGTCGGTGATGGGCGATCTGGGCTGGCAGGACTGGAGCCAGTTTGGTGCCC
>NZ_JBBCPK010000145.1:0-7600 GCF_037150775.1 Leclercia sp. M50 | reverse complement strand
CTTCTTCATGAGCGTGCTGTGCCCCCAGACCGGTATAGGCGGTCCAGTTATCGGTGATGTCATACTCGCTGCGCCACATGCCGAATTCGTTTTCGATATTGCTGTAGGCGGGTGCAGCGCCCTGGTGAAACAGGTGATGGAGTTCCAGCTGGCGGCTCAGGGCGTGGAGGTGAAAAAGGACATCTGCGAGCACTTCGCGTACTCGCGTCAGGAGATCTACCACCTGGTGCGCGTCAACCGCATCCACACCTTTGATCAGCTTATCAGCCGCTACGGCCAGGGGCACGGGTGCGAGATCTGTAAGCCGCTGGTGGGATCGGTGCTGGCCTCCTGCTGGAACGAATATCTGCTGAAACCGGCCCATCTGCCGCTGCAGGACACCAACGACCGCTACTTTGCCAATATCCAGAAAGATGGCACCTACTCCATTGTGCCGCGCATGGCCGCCGGGGAGGTCACCGCCGACGGGCTTATCGCCATCGGCCAGATCGCCAAACGCTACCAGCTCTACAGCAAAATTACCGGCGGGCAGCGTATCGACCTGTTTGGCGCCCGGCTGGAGCAGCTCCCGGAGATCTGGCAGCAGCTGATCGACGCCGGGTTTGAAACCGGCCACGCCTACGGCAAATCCCTGCGCACGGTAAAATCCTGCGTCGGCTCCACCTGGTGCCGCTATGGGGTGCAGGACTCCACCGGGCTGGCGGTGACGCTGGAGAACCGTTACAAGGGGCTGCGCGCTCCGCATAAGATCAAGATGGCCGTTTCCGGTTGCACCCGCGAGTGCGCCGAAGCCCAGAGCAAGGATGTGGGGGTGATCGCCACCGACAAGGGGTGGAACCTCTATCTGTGCGGCAACGGCGGCATGAAGCCGCGCCACGCGGATCTGTTTGCCAGCGATCTCGATGACGCCACACTCCTGCGCTACGTCGACCGCTTCCTGATGTTCTATATCCGCACCGCCGATCGCCTGCAGCGCACCAGCACCTGGCGGGATAACCTCGAGGGCGGGCTGGCGTACCTGCGCGAGGTGATCATCGACGACAGCCTCGGCATTGCCGCCGAGCTGGAGCAGGAGATGCAGCGGGTGGTGGATACCTATCAGTGCGAATGGCAGACCACTTTGCAGGACCCGGGCCGTCTGGCGCAGTTCCGCACTCTCGACGTCGCGCCAGCATCCGCAAAACGCTGGCAGGATATCTGTACCCTGGACGAGATCCCGGAACAGGCGGGCATTGGCGCGCGTCTGGGTACACAGCCCATCGCGCTGTTCCGCTTTGGCAAGGCGATTTATGCCCTGGAGGATCGCGAGCCGGGCGGCAGCGCCAGCGTATTGTCGCGCGGCATTCTCGGCGATGCCGGGGGCGAGCCGGTGGTGATCTCGCCCCTGTATAAAACGCGGATCCGCCTGCGCGACGGGCGCCATGTTGAAACCGGCGAAGTGGCGGTGCGCGCCTGGCCGGTCAGAGTCGATGGCGACCGGGTGCAGGTGGGCAGTGAAGAGCTGGTGATGCGCGCGGAGGCCTCATGACGGAAACCCAAACGACCTGTCCTTACTGCGGCGTGGGCTGCGGGTTGATCGCCCGCGTCGAAAAGGGCGAGGTAAGCGTGCGCGGGGACAACAGCCATCCGGCCAACTTCGGACGGCTGTGCGTTAAAGGCTCGGCGTTGGGGGAGACCACCGGTTTAGTGGGCCGCCTGCTTCACCCGGAGGTGGACGACCAGCCGGTGAGCTGGGATCAGGCGCTGGATATCGCGGGTGCGCGGCTGCGGGAGATTATTGAAAAACATGGGCCGCAGGCGGTGGCCTTTTATGCCTCCGGCCAGCTGCTGACCGAGGATTACTACGCTGCCAACAAGCTGATGAAGGGCTTTATCGGCGCGGCCAATATCGATACCAACTCCCGGCTCTGCATGTCCTCGGCGGTGGTGGGCTACAAGCGCGCCTTTGGCGAAGATGTGGTGCCGTGCAGCTACGAGGATATTGAAAAGACCGATCTGGTGGTGCTGGTGGGCTCGAACGCCGCCTGGACCCATCCGGTGCTCTATCAGCGCCTGGCGCAGGCGAAAATCGACAATCCGGCGCTGAAGGTGGTGGTGATCGACCCGCGACGCACCGCGACCTGTGACATTGCCGATCTGCATCTGGCCCTGACGCCGGGCAGCGACGCCGGGCTGTTTGTCGGCCTGCTGAACGCCCTCGGCGGGGAGAAGAGTGAAGCCCGGCAGATCGCCCGGGCGTGGCCGCCTGAGCAGGTGGCGGCGTTCTGCGGCCTGCCGCCTGAAGCGATCGCCACTTTTTACGCCTGGTTTATCGCCGCCCCGCGTGCGGTGACGCTCTACACCATGGGGATCAACCAGTCCACCAGCGGCAGCGACAAGTGCAATGCCATAATCAACGTCCATCTGGCGAGCGGCAAAATCGGGCGCGAAGGCTGCGGACCCTTTTCGCTGACCGGTCAGCCCAATGCGATGGGCGGGCGCGAGGTGGGCGGGCTGGCGAATCAGCTGGCGGCGCACATGAATTTCACGCCGGACGATTTAAGCCGCGTGGCCCGCTTCTGGGGGACGGAGCGGCTGGCGCAGACGCCGGGACTGATGGCGGTGGAGCTGTTTGAGGCCATCGCCCGCGGTGACGTGAAGGCGGTGTGGATCATGGGTACTAACCCGGCAGTATCCCTTCCGGACAGCCATGCGGTCTGCCAGGCGCTGGCGGCCTGTCCGCTGGTGATGGTCTCCGAAGTGATGCGCGACACCGATACCAGCCGCTTCGCCCACATCCGTTTTCCGGCGCTCGGCTGGGGAGAGAAAGAGGGGACGGTGACCAACTCCGAACGCCGCATCTCCCGTCAGCGCGCCTTTTTGCCCGCGCCCGGCGAGGCGAAACCCGACTGGTGGATCATCGCCCGTATCGCGCAGAGGCTGGGCCATGGCACGGCCTTCGCCTGGGATCATCCTCACGACATCTTTACCGAACACGCCGCCCTGACCGCCTTTGAGAACCATGGCGAACGGCAGCTTAACCTCGCGGCCCTGACGCAGTTGACCCGCGAAGAGTGGGATGGGCTGACGCCCTGGCAGTGGCCCGTCAACCGGGAAGTATTCACCCGTGCGCACCGGGTGCCGGTCAACCCGCAGACGCATGGCGCTACGCCGAATCTGCTCTATCCCTTTACCCTCAACAGCGGACGCATGCGCGATCAGTGGCACACCATGACCCGCACCGGCTACGTGCCGCGCCTGATGCAGCACCGCGATGAACCGAGCGTGGAGATCTCGCCGCAGGATGCCGCCCGGCTGGGGATGCAGGATGGACAACTGGCACGCATCAGCGCCCCGCGCGGGCTGATGGTGGCCCGGGCCCGGATCAATGACGGGCAGCGCCCCGGGGAGCTGTTTGTCCCGATGCACTGGAACAGCTGTTTTTCACGCCAGGGCAAAGTGAATGCCCTGGTAGAAGGGCGCTGCGATCCTCTTTCCGGCCAGCCGGAGAGCAAACAGACTACGGTGCGGCTCATGCCGTGGCAGCCTGCCTGGCAGGGGGAGCTTTACAGCCGGGAGGAACTGGCTCTGCCGACGTACGTCCACTGGTGGCGCAAGGCGGCAAAGGGGGTGTCGCGCCTGACCCTGGCGGGGGACAAGCCGCTGCTGGAGTGGCTGCTGGCACACAGCGCCGGCCAGGGCTGGCAGCTGCAAATCGCGCAGACGGGCGAGCGCAGCAGCCTGCTGGCCTGGCATCAGGGAGCATTAATGCTCGGCTTCTGGCAGGATGTTGCTTTGCCAGGGCTGGCGCATACTTTTATCGAAGCCGCGTTTCACGTCGCGCCGGTCGCGCTGGCGGAGCGTCACGCCCTGCTTAACGGGCAGGATCCTGGCGAGCGCAGCGATCCGGGGCGCATCATCTGTAGCTGCTTTAGCGTCGGCGAAAACGCTATCCGCAAGGCCATTGCGGGGGGATGCGACTCTGCGGCGGCGCTGGGGGCAAAATTACGCTGCGGCACCAACTGCGGCTCCTGTGTGCCGGAGCTGAAAGCGATGCTTTCTGTGAGGGTGTAAACGCCTTGTGGCGCTGCGCTTATCAGGCCTAAAGGATGCGTAGGCCGGGTAAGCGCAGCGCCATCCGGCAATCAGGCTTCAGGATATTCCTGAAATTTCCCTTAGGGCTGAAATTTTTTCTCAGGCACGCTAAGGTGTTAACTCCGTTTTCTCTCAACACAGGCACCCTTACACGACGGTGATGGTTGTTTCCCCCCGTATTTGTTCGCTGTTTCTTCTCCTCTGTTATGCCGGAGCCGTTCACGCTGCCCCGAATTCGTTTATCCATCAGGCGCAAAATCCGTTCGATAATAATGGCGACAGCCTGCCGGACTTAGGCATGGCGACCCCGACGGGGGAAAGCGAAAAGCATCTGGCGGAGATGGCGAAAGCGTTCGGCGAAGCCAGCATGACCGACAACGGCCTGACCACCGAGGAGCAGGCCCGGCAGTTTGCCCTGGGCCAGGTGCGGGACGCCGTCAGCCAGGAGGTGAACCAGCACATTGAGTCCTGGCTTTCGCCGTGGGGCAATGCCAGCGTCGATCTGCTGGTCAATGACGAGGGGCGCTTCACCGGCAGCAAGGGGAGCTGGTTTATACCCTGGCAGGATAACAACCACTACCTCACCTGGAGTCAGCTCGGCCTGACCCAGCAGGAGGACGGCCTGGTGAGCAATGCGGGCATCGGCCAGCGCTGGGTGGCGGGCAAATGGCTGCTGGGTTACAACACCTTTTATGACAATCTGCTCGATGAAAATCTCCAGCGCGCCGGGCTCGGCGCCGAAGCCTGGGGCGAATACCTGCGCCTGTCGGCCAACTACTATCAGCCGTTTGCCAGCTGGCGTGACAGCTCGGAGGTGCAGGAGCAGCGCATGGCGCGCGGGTACGATATCAGCGCCAACGCCAGGCTGCCCTTTTATCATCACCTCAACACCAGCATCAGCTTTGAACAATATTTTGGCGACAGCGTGGATCTGTTTCACACCGGCACCGGGTATCACAATCCGCTGGCGGTCAACCTCGGGTTGAACTACACCCCGGTGCCGCTGGTGACCCTTTCCGCCGGGCATAAGCAGGGGGAGAGTGGGGTGAGCCAGAACAACCTTGGCCTGAAGCTCAACTACCGCTTCGGGGTGCCGCTGAAAAAACAACTCTCCGCCAGCGAAGTGGCTGAAAGCCGCTCCCTGCGGGGTAGCCGCTACGATCCGCCTGAGCGTCAGAACCTGCCGGTGCTGGAGTTCCGCCAGCGTAAAACGCTCTCGGTGTGGCTGGCGACACCGCCGTGGGATCTTAAGCCTGGCGAAACGGTCATGCTGAAGCTGGATATTCGCAGCCGACACGGGGTGCGTTCCCTGCACTGGCAGGGCGATACGCAGGCGCTGAGCCTGACCTCACCGGCGAAGGCCAGTGACAGCGAAGGCTGGAGTATTATCCTGCCGGCGTGGGACAGCAGTGAGGGGGCGAGCAACCGCTGGCGGCTGTCGGTGGTGGTGGAAGATGAAGCGGGGCAGCGTGTCTCTTCCAATGAGATCACGCTTGCCCTGACGGAGCCGCTACTGGTGCTGCCAGAGGAGGATCCGCGCTGGACGCTGCTGCCGGAGGAGTAAACTCAGAAAATGCGCTCCTGGTGTACCCAGACCGCCGCTTCCACCCGTGACTTCAGCTTCATCTTCTTCAGCATATGCTTCACATGGACTTTGACCGTGCTTTCGGTGATGTCCAGACGGCGGGCGATCATCTTGTTTGGCAACCCCTGGGCAATGAGCTTGAGGATATCGCGCTCGCGCGGGGTCAACTGGCTGACGTCGCGATCGGAGGTGGCACGGTTGGCGCGCAGGCTGGCCGCCAGTACCGGGGTCAACGCTTCGCTCAGCACCATGTCGCCAGCCGCCGCCTGTTGCAGCGATTTCAGCAGATCTTCCGGCTCCATGTCTTTCAGCAGGTAGCCGTCGGCGCCACGTTTCAGGGCGGTGACCACATCCTCTTCATGGTTGGAGACGCTGAACACCACCACGCGCCCGGAGAGCGATTTTTCGCGCAGCTTATCCAGGGTTTCGAGGCCGTTCATGCCGGGCATATTCAGGTCGAGCAGGATCAAATCAGGATCGAGGGCCTCGGCCAGTTCAATGCCCTGTTCCCCGTTGCTGGCTTCGCCCACGACGGTGATATCCGACGCCATGCTGATAAGTTGTTTAACACCGGTGCGCAGCATCGGATGGTCGTCGATCAACAGGATTGTAGCGGGCTCCTGATTAGACATGATGTTCTCCTTGAGCAGTGAAAAGAGGCTTTTCGGGAATAAAGGTGACGATAACGTCCGTTCCGCCCGATTCGCTCCGGCGGATCTGACAATCTCCGCGCAGGCTTTGCGCGCGGTCTCGCATAATAATCAGACCATAGTGGTTACTGCGTTCGGCGTTTTCCGGGATCCCGCAGCCGTTGTCACGCACCACCAGTCTGACCTGGTTTTCGTGCTGGCTCACGGTGAGCGAGACCGCCGTCGCCCCGGCGTGTTTCAGGGCGTTGCTTAACGCCTCCCGGGCGATCTGCAGCAGATGAATAGCCTGATGAGAGGGCACGAAACGGGGTGGTAGCTGATAGTCCAGCGAGACGGTGAAGCCGAGCCGGGCGCTAAACTCCTGACAGCTGGCCTCCAGCGCCGGACGCAGGCCGGGCTCCGTCAATTGCAGGCGGAAGGTGGTCAGCAGTTCACGCAATTGTATCCAGGAGGTGTTAAGCTCGTTGCGGATCTGGCTGAGTAGCTGCTTGCTGCTCTCCGGCAGATCCGTGTCCTGCATCTGTAGACAGCTGACCTGCATCTTCATGCAGGAGAGGGACTGGGCGATAGAGTCATGCAGTTCGCGGGCAATGGTGGCGCGCTCTTCCATCACAATCAGCTGCTGCTGTTTTTCCTGATGACGGTCGAGGGCTAACGTCGCGGTCAGCTGCTCCACCAGGGTATCGACCAGCTGCTGCTGATCGTGGCTGAGATGACGTCCGGCGGGCAGCGTCGCCAGTAAGATGCCATATTGCGTCAGGTTATCCGCCAGGCGCCACTTGAGGGTGGTCCCGCTGGTGGTCAGCGGCGGCAGGCCGCGCGGGCAGAGGCGACAGCCAATTTCATCGCAGCTGGCATCCGACTGACAGGTAAATTCCTGATGATTCTCTTCATCTTCCAGGTCGTAGACGCGCAGTTCGATGTCGTGCAGCTGGGTCAGATTCTGCAGGCCGTTAAGCACCGGCGAGAGGCGCTCGCACAGCGGCACCTGGGAGTGCAGGCGGCGGTTGGCCTGCCAGAGGAAAGAGAGGATCTCGTTTTTCTGCTCTAGTCCGGCGGTTTTTTCACGCACGCGTTGTTCCAGCACCGCATAACTCTCGGCCAGCTCGCCGGACATGGTATTCAGCGCCTCGCCGAGCATTGCCATCTCATTGCGTCCGTTGATGTGGGCGCGCTGGGTAAAATCACGCTGGGTCACGGCGCGGGCCATCGCCAGCAGTTGGCGCCAGGGGTGCAACAGCCGGGCGCGCAGCCAGAGGATGGTGAAGACCAGCAGCAACCCCATAAAGAC
>NZ_JBBCPK010000144.1:0-7789 GCF_037150775.1 Leclercia sp. M50 | reverse complement strand
TGATGTACTGGATGATTGGCGGCTTCGGTGGCGTGAATTGGGAACAGGGCTGGCTAATGTTGTTGCTGGTGCCTGCCATCGTCTGGGGCTGCTTTCAGGCAGCGCCGCTGAACATCCTGGTGCTGGGCGAAGTTTCTGCTAGCCAACTGGGACTGCCGCTAACCTTCTGGCGCAACATCCTGGTGATCGCCATCGGCTGGATGGTGGGGGTGAGCGTGGCGCTGTCTGGGGCCATCGGCTTTATCGGCCTCGTTATCCCCCATATGCTGCGTCTGTGCGGGATTACCGACCATCGCTTGCTGCTGCCTGCTGCGGCCGTGGCAGGCGGCGCTACGCTGCTTATTGCCGACATCATTGCGCGTCTGGCTCTGACCGCAGCAGAGTTGCCGATTGGTGTTGTCACCGCTACGCTGGGAGCACCGGTATTTATCTGGCTATTATTAAAAGCGGGCCGCTAAGGCTGCCACTCTGAACATCAACCTGAGGGAATGTTATGCCGAACGATATTCTGAACACCGAAGTGACGACCATTGATGGGGAAAAGACCACTCTGGAAAGCTACAAAGGCAAAGTGCTGCTGGTGGTTAACGTGGCCTCTAAATGCGGTTTGACGTCCCAGTATGAGCAACTGGAAGCGATGCAAAAGGCGCGGGAAAAAGAGGGGTTCAGCGTGCTGGGCTTCCCTTGCAATCAGTTCCTCGGCCAGGAGCCAGGCAGCGAAGAAGAGATCAAAACATTCTGCAGCACAACCTATGGCGTGACCTTCCCGATGTTCAGTAAAGTGGATGTTAACGGTGAGAACCGCCATCCGGTTTATCAGAAGCTGATTGCGGCAGCACCGACCGCCGTGGCGCCAGAGGGCAGCGGTTTTTATGAACGTATGGCCAGTAAAGGCCGCGCGCCGCTTTCGCCGGAGGACATCCTGTGGAACTTCGAGAAGTTCCTGATCGGTCGCGACGGGAAGGTGATCCAGCGCTTTTCACCGGATATGACGCCAGACGATCCGGCCATCACCTCTGCGGTTGAAAAGGCGCTGGCCAGCTAATGACCGTCCTGATGCAGCTCAGCGCCGTAGCGGTGAAAGGGCGGCTGGGCCCGCTCGATAGCACCGTCAATGGTGGGGAGATCGTTCATCTTGTCGGGCCGAACGGTGCCGGGAAAAGCACGCTGCTCTCCCGTATGGCGGGTTTAACCGGTGGTGAAGGGAACATTACCTTACTGGGGGAACCCCTTTCGCGCTGGTCTCCCGCCTCGCTGGCCTGCCGCAGGGCATATCTGGCACAGCAGCAAACTGCGCCGTTCGCTATGCCGGTCTGGCACTATCTGACGCTGCATCAGCACACCAACCCGCAAAAGGGGCTGTTAAGTGACGTGGCAGCGATGCTGGGTATTGAAGATAAGCTGTCCCGAAACGTCAGTCAGCTTTCGGGGGGAGAGTGGCAGCGTGTGCGGCTGGCAGCGGTGATCCTGCAAATCCATCCCCAGGGCAATCCCCACGGTCAACTGCTGCTGCTGGATGAACCCATGACCAGTCTCGATGTGGCCCAGCAGGTAGCGCTCGACAGAACATTGAGCGCACTTTCACAGCAGGGGGTTGCGGTAGTCATGAGCAGTCACGATCTCAACCATACGCTACGCCACGCGCATCGCGTCTGGCTGCTGAATCGGGGGCAACTCATTGCCAGCGGGGCGCGTGACAGCGTGCTGACGCCGCCGAATCTGGCGAAAGCGTATGAGATGTCTTTCCGCCGCCTGGACATCGAAGGTCACAGAATGATCATTTCGACGTCACAGGAATAACCGCTTGTTGCACAGCGACATATTCACAGGCTAAATTACAGAAAATTCAAAAAATCAGAGGATTCGTCGGGAATGCGATTCTGTTTTCTCCTGGTAGCCGCGCTATTTCTTGCAGGATGCAGCAGCCATCGCGCACCGCCGCCCAACGCGCGGCTGTCTGATTCTATCGCCGTAATTGCCGGTCTTAACGATCAACTCCATAGCTGGGGAGGCACGCCTTATCGTTACGGCGGCATGACCCGTGGTGGGGTGGATTGCTCGGGGTTTGTCCTGCTGACCTTTCGCGACAAGTTTGCCCTGCAGTTGCCGCGAGAAACGCGCCAGCAGGCAACTATAGGCACCGAAATTGATAAAGACGATCTGTTACCGGGCGATCTGGTGTTCTTCAAAACCGGCTCCGGAGAGAGCGGCCTGCATGTCGGGATCTACGATACCGATAATCAATTTATACACGCCTCGACCAGCCGCGGTGTAATGCGTTCGTCTCTCAACAACGTTTACTGGCGCAAAAATTTCTGGCAAGCCCGGCGTATTTAACCCCGTCGCGCCAGGCGGGCGCGACGTAGCATAATTTTTAAATGAGATTCGTTTTAAGGCTTAATTTACCGGGAGGCCAGAGGTCTGAATTAATTTGATGCAATTCTGGTAGTTAAGCTAAACTGGCTATTAAGCAGCAACCAGGATAAGATTATTTCAGGGCTAAGGAAAATCCGAAAATTAAAAGGAACGAATGAAATTATTCCTATTAAAATCCATAAGGTTGAATTGCTTCAGCATATGATTCAGGATGTCATGTATCGTCTTTAAATCAGGACGGATGCCATGATTGTGATGCTGGATATTGCGTACCAAACAGAATTTTTATTAGTCCCTGCGCGCCATGACTCAGGAGCGCTTAAAGGACTTGAAATAAACGTCAACTTTGTTGGCGTTAACAACCAGGTGCGCATACCTACCGAGCTGGTGCGGCCTATGCTAATCCCTGTACAGGAGTTGATGCTGTTTCAGGAGCAGCTCGCCTTGCTTGAAACCTGCAAGCTCTTTTTTATTCAGCAACAGCTCATCGCCTGGATAAATATCTCCCCGGTTATCGTTGAATACCTGTTAACTGAAGACGAAGGTGTTTCAATATGTGAACGATATCCATGGCTGGAGTTCACCATTTATGAGAACTACCCTGACCTTAATAAAGGTAATTTAAATAACACGCTAATGAATTTTGCGCTGCGCTTTCCGCTGGTGTTGGGTAATTTCGGAACCGGGGATGCGTCAACCAAAGCCATTTTTGATGGCATGTTTAAACGCGTGGCGCTGGATAAAAATTTCATTCAGAATCATCTTACTGAAAATACCTTCGATCCTTTTTTACGGGCTATCTTTGCCCAGGTATCGCCGTACTGTCAGTCGCTGATGGTGGCGGGCGTTAATGATGAGATCGCCTTGCAACGGCTGTCGGTTTACGGCTTCAGTGCCATGCAGGGCAACCTCTGGCCTGCCGTTCCCCTTGAGCGGATCACGTCCCTGGTGCAGTGATAACCTTGGTCTTAACCGGTGTTTAACATCTGACAAACCCACTACACTAAAAGCAGGAGGACCTATGACCCTGTCTTTTACCGCGCACTGGCATGATGAACTACCCGGTTTTTACACGGCCCTGAAACCCACGCCCCTGAACAATGCCCGTCTAATCTGGCATAACACGGCGCTGGCAGACGAACTGGCAATCCCGGCCTCGCTCTTTCGCCCTGAACAGGGCGCTGGCGTCTTTGGCGGCGAAACGCTGCTGCCGGGCATGCAGCCGCTGGCGCAAGTCTACAGCGGGCACCAGTTCGGCGTCTGGGCCGGACAACTGGGTGACGGGCGGGGGATCCTGCTTGGCGAACAGCAGCTTGCCAATGGCCAAACGATGGACTGGCACCTGAAAGGGGCCGGGCTCACGCCATACTCGCGTATGGGCGACGGTCGCGCCGTGCTGCGCTCCACCATCCGCGAAAGCCTGGCTTCCGAGGCGATGCATGCCCTGGGCATTCCCACTACCCGTGCACTGTCGATTGTCACCAGCGATACCCCCGTCGCGCGTGAAACGATGGAGCAGGGGGCCATGCTGATCCGTGTTGCCCAGAGCCATGCCCGTTTCGGCCATTTTGAACACTTCTACTATCGCCGCGAGCCGGAAAAAGTCCGCCAGCTGGCAGATTTTGTTATTCGTCACTACTGGCCGCAGTGGCAGGGCGAGGCCGATAAGTACATTCTCTGGTTCCGCGACGTGGTGGCGCGTACCGCATCTCTGATCGCCAGCTGGCAGACGGTGGGCTTTGCTCACGGCGTAATGAATACCGATAACATGTCGATTCTCGGGCTGACTATCGATTATGGCCCATACGGTTTCCTCGACGACTATCAGCCGGGTTATATCTGCAACCACTCAGACTATCAGGGGCGTTACAGCTTTGATAACCAGCCTGCTGTCGGGCTGTGGAACCTGCAGCGTCTGGCCCAGTCTCTGTCGCCGTTTATTGATGTTGAAGCGCTCAACGACGCGCTGGATGGCTATCAGGAGGTGCTCCTGCAGCAATACGGCAAACTGATGCGCCGCAAGCTGGGGCTGATGACCGAGGAGAAGGGCGATAACACCATCCTGAATAACCTGTTTGCGCTGATGGCCCGGGAAGGCAGCGACTACACCCGCACCTTCCGCATGCTGGGGCAAACCGAACAGCAGAGCCCCGCTTCGCCGCTACGCGATGAGTTTATCGACCGTCAGGCCTTTGATGACTGGTATGCGATTTACCGCACGCGCCTGCAGCAGGAGAATGTTGCCGACGATGTGCGTCAGGCCCAAATGAATGCCGTCAACCCGGCGATGGTGCTGCGTAACTGGCTGGCGCAGCGGGCGATCGAGCAGGCTGAAAAAGGCGATTACGCTGAGCTTCATCGCCTGCATGAGGCCCTGCGGACGCCGTTTGCTGACCGTAACGATGACTATATCAGCCGCCCGCCAGACTGGGGCAAGCGGCTTGAGGTGAGTTGCTCAAGCTAACGCGTGAGAATACCGGCTGCGGTAGCGAAGGGATTATTTTGTGAGGATGAGTTTTCCGGCATGTGTCTGGCGCAACAGGTAGTGCTGACCATGATGCTCAATGATGACGCGTCCCTCTTCGCCCAGCAGCTGTTTACTGTCGATACGGCGATCGGTCGCCTCCGGGGCTGGCGCGGTTTTGTCTTCATGACGGGTAAGCGTTGCTGCACTGTTATCCATAGGTGACATATAATTTTTTAAAATAGCAATCAATATAACATTGATAATTATTATCGATAAACTGCCCGGTCCAGCAACTCTTTTTGTGAGAAAAGGTGAGAGGCTTGAGAGATACGACCTGAAAAAAAGCCCGGTGGTGCTTAACTTACCGGGCCTACGGTAGGGGTTTGTAGGCCGGGTAAGGCGTAGCCGCCACCCGGCGCAGGTGCTAAAAGCGTGAGTCCACCGCCGCCGCCAGTTTATCCAGCAGCACTTCAGTATCTTCCCAGCTCAGGCAAGGATCGGTGATTGACTGTCCGTAAGTAACAGGCTGGCCGACCACCACTTTTTGCGTACCTTCGCGCAGGAAACTTTCCGCCATCACCCCGGCAATGGCGCTGGAGCCGTTGCGGATCTGCTGGCAAACCTCGTCGCAGACGTCGAGCTGGCGACGGTGCTGCTTCTGGCAGTTACCGTGGCTGAAATCCACCACCAGCTGTTCCGGCAGGTCGAACTCGCGCAAGGTATCGCAGGCTTCCGCGATATCCTGGGGATGATAGTTTGGCTGTTTGCCGCCGCGCATAATGATGTGGCCGTAGGGGTTGCCGCTGGTCTGATAGATGGTCATCTGACCGTTCTTGTCCGGCGACAGGAACATATGGCTGGCGCGGGCGGCGCGGATGGCATCTACCGCGATGCGGGTATTGCCGTCGGTGCCGTTTTTAAAGCCCACCGGGCAGGAGAGCGCCGAGGCCATTTCACGGTGGATCTGGCTTTCGGTGGTACGGGCGCCAATCGCCCCCCAGCTGATGAGATCGGCAATAAACTGCCCGGTCACCATATCGAGAAATTCAGTGGCGGTAGGCACGCCAAGTTCGTTGACCTGCAATAGCAGTTTACGTGCCAGCTGGATGCCGTGATTGACCCGGTAGCTGCCGTTTAAATCGGGGTCCGAGATCAGCCCCTTCCAGCCTACCACCGTGCGCGGTTTCTCAAAGTAGGTACGCATCACGATCTCCAGCCGTGACTGGTGCTTATCCCGGAGTCCTTTCAGGCGCTGGGCGTAGTCCATCGCGGCGTCTAGATCGTGAATAGAGCAGGGACCGACAATCACCAGCAGGCGGCGATCGTCCCCATTAAGGATTTTTTCAATACGTTTGCGTGACGTTGTCACGTGTTCGGCTACTGTCGCAGAAACAGGGTACCGCTGGGCCAGCTCTGCTGGCGTCACCAGGCTATCGATACGCGCTGTGCGCAGTTCATCGGTTTTATTCATGGTATTTCTCAGAATGTAGTGCTTCATCGGTAACTTACCGGGAAATGATGGGCATCACCTTAAACCAATCCCCGCTGATTTCAAGTGCAGGGCACAGACGTGCCCTGTAATGGGGAGCGAGTATAAAGGATTATGAACTAATGTACTAGCCTGTTAGTACATGCGGCGATACAGGCCCATAATATCGAGAATTTTGGTGGCGATCTCTTCGACCGAATAGTTGGTGCTGTTCAGACACGGAATATTGTTTTTTCGGTACAGGGCTTCGACTTCAGCCACCTCCATACGGCACTGGCGCATCGAGGCGTAGCGGCTGTTTTCCCGGCGCTCTTCACGGATGGCCGCAAGGCGTTCCGGGTTAATGGTCAGACCAAACAGCTTATGTTGCAGGGGTTTTAACGCTGCCGGAAGCACCAGATTATCCATGTCATCGGCGATGAAGGGGTAGTTGGCGGCGCGGATCCCGAACTGCATCGCCAGATAGAGGCTGGTAGGGGTCTTACCGCAGCGCGACACGCCGAGCAGAATGACCTGGGCCTGATCGAGATTACGCAGCGAAATGCCGTCGTCATGGGCGAGAGTGTAATCGATGGCGGCGATACGCGCGTCATATTTAATGATGTTAGCCGGGTTCAGGCCGTGGGTGCGGTGCGCCACCGGGGTGGGGTCCAGCTTCATCTCCTGTTGTAGAGGGGCCACCAGCGCCTGGACGATATCCTGGCAAAAGCCTTCGCTCTGCAAAATGATCTGGCGAATCTCCGGGATGACAATCGAATAGAAGACCAGCGGGCGCACGCCGGTCTGCTGAAAAATGGCATCGATTTGATCTTTCACCGCTCTGGCGCGGCTCTCGTTTTCCACAAAAGGCAGGGTGATACTGTTAATGGAAACCGGGAACTGCGACATGACTGCGTGGCCCAGTACTTCGGCGGTGATGGCCGTACCATCGGAAATATAAAAAACGTGGCGATCGACAGCATTATCCATTTTGCACACTCGGTATATCAGATGTAATTGACTGAAAGCATAAATTAAAAAAGTAAAATACAACAGGCAATGTAGGCCGGAAAATAAAAATGAAACGCTATTTTTATTTTAAATGAAAGGGGTGTTTCATTTTTCAAAATCACCCTAAAGTCTGAGTATTTTTGTGGGAATCCATAAGAATCATTAGGTTAGCATTTAAGCGGGAAGAGTCTGAAAAGCTAAAAAATAAATGTGCTTACACGATTCACCGTTTTTTTAGCGCGAATAAATATGACAGTATAAATACGCAGTAAGGAACTTCTCAAAACCCGTTCATATATCATAAAAGGATTGTTTCGATGTCCAACAATGGCTCGTCACCGCTGGTGCTTTGGTATAACCAACTCGGCATGAATGATGTAGACAGAGTTGGAGGCAAAAATGCCTCCCTGGGTGAAATGATTACAAATCTGTCCAGTATGGGTGTCTCCGTACCGAATGGATTTGCT
>NZ_JBBCPK010000143.1:0-7807 GCF_037150775.1 Leclercia sp. M50 | reverse complement strand
CATCGGCGTCTGGTCAGGATGGTTGACGCGCATATGCTCGACATAGTTGTCGTAGTCCGGCACGCCGATCATCATTTTTGCGGCCTGCCCTAAATATTTACCGGCTTTTGACAGGGTATCGAACATCGCTCTTCTCTCACAAAAAAGGTAGGCCGGGTAAGCGCTAGCGCCACCCGGCACACAGGTTAATGCGCCCCTTTCGCCTGGGTCACAATCTCTTCATAGTTGGCCGGCATCGGCTCATACGGCGTCTCTTTCGCGGTAGGTTTGTCCTGTTTCAGGGCGGCCAGCGCGGTCTTCAGAGAATAGAGCGCCAGCACCACAACCACCACCATAAAGAAGATGGTCAGCCCGGCATCCAGACGGTTGTTAAAGACCAGCTGGGAGAGCTGCGACTCGGTATACTGCGCCGGGATCTTGCCGCTGTCGATCATCGCCTGGAACTTGTTGGCGATGGCCAGGAAGCCCACTTTGGCATCGCTGCTGAAGGCTTTCTGCCAGCCTGCGGTCAGGGTACAGATCAGCAGCCAGGCGGTTGGCACCAGGGCGACCCAGGCGTAACGCTGACGTTTCATCTTGAACAGTACCACCGCGCAGAGCATCAGCGCCATACCGGCCAGCATCTGGTTAGCGATACCAAACAGCGGCCACAGGGTGTTGATGCCGCCCAGCGGATCGACCACCCCCTGATGCAGGAAGTAACCCCACGCCAGGACGCAGAGCGCCGTCGCCAGCAGGTTCGCGGGCAGCGATTCGGTGCGTTTCAGGTTAGGTGAAATGACTCCCAGCAGATCCTGCAGCATAAAGCGCGCCGCACGTGTCCCGGCATCCACCGCCGTCAGGATAAAGAGCGCTTCGAAGAGGATGGCGAAGTGATACCAGAACGACACATCCATCAGACCGCCCAGCGCGCCGTGCAGAATGTAGGCCATGCCCACCGCCAGGGTCGGCGCACCGCCCGCGCGGGAGATAATCGACTGCTCGCCCACCTCGTTGGCAATCTGAGAGAGAGTATCCGGGGTAATGCTAAAACCCCAGCCGCTGACCACCTGGGC
The DNA here is from genome assembly GCF_037150775.1 of Leclercia sp. M50. Taxonomy (NCBI): domain Bacteria; kingdom Pseudomonadati; phylum Pseudomonadota; class Gammaproteobacteria; order Enterobacterales; family Enterobacteriaceae; genus Leclercia; species Leclercia sp. M50. The sequence goes on along the minus strand of NZ_JBBCPK010000143.1, from coordinate 6,752 downwards.
CGCAGAGGCCACCACGTCCGCCGTACCGGCAGGCGCCAGCACCGCAATCGGGCTGTTCATCGCAAAGTAGACGCCCGGATCGATAATGCAGGCGGAGACCAGCGCCATAATGGCAACGAAGGACTCCATCAGCATGCCGCCGTAGCCGATAAAGCAGGCCTGGTTTTCATTGGCCAGCATCTTCGGCGTGGTGCCGGAGGCGATCAGGGCATGGAAGCCAGAGACCGCGCCACAGGCGATGGTGATAAACAGGAACGGGAACATATTGCCGGACCAGACCGGACCGGTGCCATCAATAAACTTCGTCACCGCCGGCATGGTCAGGGTCGGGCGCATGATCAGAATGCCAATCGCAAGGCCAACAATGGTGCCGATTTTCAGGAAGGTGGAGAGGTAATCGCGCGGAGCCAGCAGCAGCCACACCGGCAGCACCGCCGCTACAAAGCCATAGCCCACCAGCATCCAGGTCAGCTGCACGCCGGTATAGTCAAAGTATGGCGCCCAGGTTGGGCTCTCGGCCACCCAGCCGCCGGAGATAATGGCGAAGACCAGGAAGACCAGGCCAATCACCGACACTTCGCCGATGCGCCCCGGGCGCAGGTAGCGGATGTAGATCCCCATAAAAATTGCCAGCGGAATGGTAAAGGCGACGGTATATGTCCCCCACGGGCTGTGGGTCAGGGCTTTCACCACGATCATCGCCAGCACCGCAAGGATGATCACCATGATCATAAAGCAGGCCACCAGCGCAATCACTCCGGCGGTTGGCCCCATCTCCTCTTTTACCAGCTCGCCGAGGGAACGCCCGTCGCGGCGGGTAGAGACGAACAGCACCATAAAGTCCTGCACTGCGCCTGCCAGCACCACCCCGGCGAGGATCCAGATCATCCCCGGCAGGTAGCCCATCTGCGCGGCCAACACCGGCCCCACCAGCGGCCCGGCCCCGGCGATAGCGGCAAAGTGGTGACCGAACAGCACTTTTTTATCGGTTGGCACATAGTCCAGCCCGTCGTTATGGCGCACCGCAGGCGTCATGCGCGTCGGGTCAACCGAGAGGACGTTATGGGCAATAAACTTGCCGTAAAAACGATAGGCAATCAGATAGATACAGACCGCTGCGACGACTATCCACAGCGCATTAATTTGTTCACCGCGGTTGAGGGCGATATAGCCCAGCGCAAAGGCACCCACCACGGAGAGCCCTGCCCATATGAGGTATTTCCCTGAGTTATTCATGATATGGTTTCCATCATCGCAGAAGTGAGATGTTACATTTTGTATCTATAACACTCGCTTAAGATTTAACAACTCAACCACACGTAAAAACAGACATCCAACCAGTCATTTACATAACATTGTTAAGCCGATCACTTTCACCCCGTCCCGCGGCGGAGGACCTTAATTAAAACAGGGCTCAGCGCTGAAATGCCACCCGGCAAACAGCCGCATCGAACCGTAGGCCGGGTAAGCGCAGCGCCACCCGGCACACAGCCGCACGCTCTACCCCAACACCATCGTACTCAACCGGCAGGTACAGCAGCGCCGTCCCTGCTCGTCAAACACCACAATCTCCCAGCTCTGGCTGGTGCGCCCGAGGTGCAGCGGCTGACACACCCCGCGCACCTTGCCCTGCGCCACCGCCCGGTGATGGGTGGCGTTCAGCTCCGTGCCCACCACGCTCTGCCCGTCGCGGGTCATCAGGAAGCCAGCCATCGACCCCAGGGTCTCCGCCAGCGCCGCCGACGCGCCGCCGTGCAGTAGACCAAACGGCTGATGAGTGCGCGTATCCACCGGCATCTCGGCCTCCAGGGTGTCATCCCCCAGCCGGGTGTAGACGATCCCCAGATGCGCCACCATCGTGTTCAGACTGGTAGCGTTCAGCGCCTCCAGCGATAAATGACGTTTCCAGATCATCTAGGCCCCCAGCGTGGAGCCGCCGTCCACCACGATATCCTGCAACGTGATGTGGCTGGCGTGGTCGGAGGCGAGAAACAACACGGTGCTGGCGATCTCCTCTGGACGGGCAATTTTACCCAGCGGAATGCCGAGCTTGAACTGCTCGCCAAACCCGCGAATACGCTGCTGCTCGGCGTCGTCGCTTTTCCACAGGGTGCGCTGCATGTCGGTATCGGTGGAGCCCGGCGAGACCAGGTTACAGCGCACGCCGCTCCCCGCCAGCTCCAGGCCGACGGTGAGCGCCAGACTTTTCAGCGCCGCTTTCGAGGCGCCGTAAGCGCTCATGCCGATGCGCGGCGTATGGGCCGCGTCGGAGGCCACGGTGACAATCGCCCCGCCCTGCTGACGACGGAACTGGCCCATCGTCTGCTGAAAAAGGTTGAACGCTCCACCGACGTTGACCGCAAAGGTCTGCTGCCAGTCCGCCTGTGAGAGCTGGTCGGTGGCGCCCATGCGTAAAATACCGGCGGCATTCACCAGCACATCAAGCCGCTCGAGGCTCGCCAGCAGACGCCCGCAAACCGCGTTGACCCGCTGCGCATCCGCCACGTCCAGCACTTCGGTGGCAAAGGGATATTCCGCCTGTGGGAAGGCGACATCAAAGCCCGTCACCTCCGCGCCCGCCGCCGCAAACGCCCGGGCCGTGGCGTAACCGATGCCTTTTCCGGCCCCGGTCACCCAGACGGTTTTACCCGTGAAATCCAGCATCATTTCACCTCGCGGGAGAGCAGCGCCCACCAGGCATCAAGGGTCGGATTTTTCGCCAGCATCACAAAGTCGATATCGCCATGCACTTTGCGCCAGCGCGCCGCCAGGGCCATCATCCGCACCGAGTCGAGCCCGTAGTCGATCAGGTTTTCATCATCCATCGGCTCGTCGGACTCATCCAGCAAAGGCAGGATGAGCTCGCGCAGCGCCGCTTTGCTGGCCGGCAGCGAGGGCAGCAGCTCGTCGGTAGTCACCACGCGCCCGGAACGACCGGCCACATAGTTGAGCGACATCAGGTGCTCGTCCCGGGTGAAGTCCGCCAGCGCATCGGCGACGAAGAACGGCTGAATGTCGCGCATAAAGGCGTCGGTGGCGGTGGTCATGCAGCCGATATGGGCGTACACGCCGGTGATGATGAGCTGATCGCGGCCGCTCTCTTTAAGCATCTGCTCCAGCGGCGAGCGGTGAAACGCGCTGTAGCGCCACTTCACCAGCACGGTGTCGGCTTCGTCCGGCGTCAGTTCAGCCACGATGCGCTGCTGCTCCGGCGAGCGGGTCAGGCCCGGCCCCCACATGTCGTTCAGCAGGGCGCGGTCCTCATCGCTCTGCTCTTTCGGCTGGGCGGTGTAGTAGACCGGGATCCCCTGCTGTTTGCAGTAGTCACGCAGCCGGGCGATGTTCGCCACTACCTGCGCCATCATCGGGCAGTTCTCGCCCCAGAAGTTGAGGAAATACTCCTGCATATCGTGGATCAGCAGCGCGGCGCGCGCGGGCTCCATCGTCCAGCTCACTTTATTGGTCGGCAGATCTGCTGCGCCCGGCAGCACGTAACCGGTTAATTTTGGAATTGCCATCGTCTTGCTCCTCAGCCCCGGGCCCGTTCGACCAGCCACAGGCGTAATTGTTTTTTATCGACTTTCCCTACCGGCGTCAGCGGCAGTGCCTCCAGGCACTCGACGCGATCCGGCAGTTTGAATTCAGCCACGCCCTGCTCGCGCAGGAAGCGGCGCACCTCCACCGCGCGCAGGGGCTGTTTCACCACCAGATACGCGCAGCTCTTCTCGCCCAGCAGGCTGTCCTCCATGCTGACCAGCGCGGCGTGGATCACCGCCTCGTGGCGCAGGAGCAGGTTTTCCACCTCTTCGGCGGCAATTTTTTCACCGCCGCGGTTAATCTGATCTTTCTCACGCCCCTGCACAGTGATGTAGCCCTGCTCGTCAATGGCGATCAGATCCCCGGAGCAGTAAAAGCCGTTCTTATCGAAGGCGCTGGCGTTGTGCTCCGGGCTCTTGTAGTAGCCGCGGAAGGTGTACGGCCCGCGGGTCATCAGGCGCCCCACCTCGCCGCGCGGCAGCGGATTACCGTGCTCATCGGCTACCCACACTTCATCATCCGGGCACATCGGGCGGCCCTGGGTATTGATGATGCGCTCCGGCGTATCGTCCAGCGCGGTGTAGTTCACCAGCCCCTCGGCCATGCCAAACACCTGCTGGAGCTGACAGCCGATCTCAACCGGAATACGGGCGGCCAGGGTGGCGGAAAGGCGCGCCCCGCCTACCTGCAACAGTTGCAGGGATGCCAGCTGCGCATTGCCCGCCCCCTCGCTGATAGCCTGTAACCACAGGCTGACCGCAGGCGGCACCAGCGAGGTGACGGTGATCTGATGTTGTTCGATTAGCGGGAAACAGAGCGTGGCGCTCGGATCGTTCGCCAGCACCACGCAGCCCCCGGCCATAAAGACTCCCAGCGAGCCGGGGGAACTCATCGCGAAGTTATGCGCCGCCGGGAGTGCGTTCAGGTAACGGGTATCCGCGGTAATGCCGCAGATCTCGTTGCTGCGACGAATGCTGTAGTAATAGTCGTTGTGGGTGCGCGGGATCAGCTTCGGCGTGCCGGTGCTGCCGCCGGAAAGCTGGAAGAACGCCACTTCGTCCGCCGGGGTCGGGGTGGCGATAAAATGTTCCGCCGGGCGGGCAATCGCTGCCTCCAGCCCGTCTCCACGCAGCAGCACCGTGCGCACGGAACGGTGCTGTTCCATAAAGGTGTTGAGGAAGTCGTCGCCAGCAAAGAGACCGTGAGCGCGATCGGCAATCAGCAGCGCGGGTTCAATCTGGCTGGCGTAGGCGTTCAGCTCGCTGCGCTGATGGCTGAAGAGCGCATTAACCGGGGCCACGCCCACCTGCAACAGGGCGAAAAAGGTGATGTAGAACTCGGCGACGTTGCCCAGCTGTACCAGGGCGGTTTCACCCCGCTGAACGCCCTGCGCCTGCAACGCCGACGCCAGGTTATTGACGGACTGCTGGAACTGGCGGTACGTGATGCGGCGTTCGCCGTCGACTAACGCCCACGCGTCGCTGTCGCCGTGGCGGGTGAGAATGTCCGTCAGGGGCAGATCCTGCCAGTAACCTTTTTCACGATAGCGGCGGGCAAATTCGTCGGGCCAGCGGGTAAAGGGAAGGGTCATGATTAATCCTTAATGCAAACCAAAAACGTTGAGCATGGTGGTCAGCTTCACGCCGGTTTCACGCCATTCGGCCACCGGGGAAGAGGCCGGAACAATCCCGGCACCGGCAAACAGACGTACGCTGTTGGCCTGAATACGCGCGCAGCGGATGGTCACCACCCACTCGCCGTTGCCTTCGCTGTCGCACCAGCCGACGATGCCGCCGAACAGCTCGCGGTCGAACGGCTCCAGCTCGGCAATCAGCTCCTTCGCCGCCTGGTGCGGGAAGCCGCTCAATGCCGGGGTCGGGTGCAGCAGGCAGGCCAGGGTCAGGGCGTTCTCATCTTCACGCGCCTCGCCTTCTACCGGGGTGGCGAGGTGCCACAGGGTCGGGGTGGTGATGAGCTGCGGCGAGGCGGGCATGGTGAGCTGATGGCTACGCGGAGCCAGCACCGCCTTCATCGCCTGGGTGACCAACTCATGTTCGTGGCGATCTTTTTCCGAGGCCAGCAGCTTGTTGCCCGCCTCGCGATCGAGCATGTCATCCGGCTGACGACGCGCGGAACCGGCCAGCGGCAGGGAGCTGAAGTGTGCCCCCTCTTTACGCAGCAGCAGCTCCGGGCTGGCGCCCAGCAGCACCCCGCCATCCTCCAGCGGGACGTGGAAATTAAAGCTGGCCGGGTTCTGGGCGATCAGTTTTTCCAGCAGCGCGCCGCTGTCGAGTTTCTCTTCGGTTGCGATATCGATCAGGCGCGACAGCACTACCTTGTTGACGCGCGGAGTGGCGGTCAAAACGGCGGCGCGGGCCACCATCTCCTCAAAAGCTAACTGGGCCGGGATCTCGGTGCGGGATTTGACCGTCAGCGGTCCTGACTGGGTAGCATAGCGGGCAGACTGCTGACGCGCCGGGCGGGCAAATGATTGCCACTGCTCCGGGATAAACAGCGATGACGGCTGGCGGGTATCAAAGGGGATAGCCCCTACCATCACCGGGTTGCTGATGCCAGCGGCTTTAGCATTGGCAAAGGCCTGTTTCAGCTGCTGCTGGAATGGGCTTGCCGGATCGTCGCCGCCTACGGCGGGAGTGGAAAAACGGGCAAAGCAGCCAGAGGTGGTAAAACTGCGATAGGGCGACATAAAGAAGAAGCTCTCTTTTTGCAGCCGGGTCGCGGTGTGCTGAACATCCTCAGCCAGTGACGTATCCATATCATCCTCCTGAAATGATAAAAGCAGTAAGAATTATTATCATTTATATTTTCGCTGGCTAACCTAATCCCAGAGCGCAATGGTGTCAACAGCCCAGCGTGTAACTTGTGCGACTATCGCTTGCATCCCTTCGGCTCATTCATGAAAATGAGAAGCATTAACTTCAACAAAAACAGGATGCCCCTTAGTGAAACTGCCCGCCTTTTGCCGTAACACCCTGCTTTTTATCAGCCTTTTATTTTCAGGATTAACCTCAGCCGTCGCCGCCGACTGGCCGCGTCAGGTGACGGACAGCCGCGGAACGCACACCCTTGAGAGCAAACCGACGCGGATTGTCTCCACCAGCGTGACCCTCACCGGCTCCCTGCTGGCCATTGACGCCCCGGTGGTTGCCAGCGGCGCCACCACCCCGAATAACCGGGTGGCGGACGATCAGGGC
>NZ_JBBCPK010000142.1:0-7843 GCF_037150775.1 Leclercia sp. M50 | reverse complement strand
CGCCCACCTGCAGATTTTCATTTACCTGACGCGAACGCATCACCGCCTGGGCGGCATCGCCGTTCGGACGATACTGCTCTTCGGTCTGCTCTTTATCGGAGAAATCGATCTGCGCGGTAACCTGGGCATGAACGTTGGTTGTCCCAACAATCGGCCCGAGAATGGCTTCGATGCGGCTCTGAATGCGATTTTCCACATCAGTGGCATATTTCAGCTGCGCGTCATTGAGGTCGCGATCGCCGGTGTTGGATTTGGTTAACAGGCGACCCGTCTGGTCCACCAGGGTCACATTACCCGGCGGTAAACCCGCCACGGCGCTGGAGACCAGATGCACCACCGCGCTGATTTGCCCTTCATCCAGCGCGCGGCCAGGCTGCAGATTAACGGTGACGGATGCCGAAGGGGCTTTTTGTTCCCGGACAAACAGGGTCGGTTTCGGCATGGCCAGGTGCACGCGGGCGCTTTTCAGCGGACCCAGCGTTTCGATGGTACGGGCCAGTTCGCCTTCCAGCGCGCGCTGATAGTTCACCTGCTCGCTGAACTGGCTGATGCCAAATTTTTCCTGATCCAGCAGTTCAAAGCCTACTGCCCCGCCTTTCGGCAGGCCTTGCTGGGCAAGACGTAAGCGGAGTTCATGAACTTTATCGGCGGGGACTTCCAGCGGGCCGCCGTTTTCCCCGAAGCGGTAAGGGACGTTCATCTGGGTGAGCTGGGTGACGATAGCGCCGCCATCCTGATCGGAAAGGTTGCTGAAGAGCGTGCGGTAGTCTGGTTGTTTGGCCCATAAGACCATAGCGACAACAATCGCGATGGCGGCAGCGCCTGCCACGATCAACGGCACTTTAGGGTTCGCGCGCAAGCGGCTCATCCATTCGAGAGATTTAGTTTGAGGGCTTGTTGTTGCTGACGCACTCATAGCGCACCTCGCGACTCATCGTGGATTTCATTATTAGTGTGGAGAAACAAAACAGACTCCCGGGTCGGCAAACACACAAAAAATTCCATAATCATGGCTGTGCCATTATTTGTTGAAACGGGAATTTCTATGCGTCAAATAACCTGGTTTTTTAACGCTATTTAGCGCCTTTATCTCATTGACAGACTGCTACTCTTGAGCGCGTAGAAAACCATCAGGGGAAAGTCATGGCAATACAGGGCATTGAAAGCGTCATCAGCCAGCTCCAGGCAACGGCGATGACCGCGCGTAATCAGAACGTGGCTGATGTGCAGTCGACGGTCAGCTTCGCGGGCCAGCTGCATGCGGCGCTGGACCGGATCAGCGACACGCAAACCGCGGCGCGCGTGCAGGGCGAAAAATTCACCCTCGGCGTACCGGGCATCGGTCTGAACGATGTGATGGCCGATATGCAAAAAGCATCGGTGTCGATGCAGATGGGTATTCAGGTACGTAATAAACTGATGCAGGCGTATCAGGACGTCATGTCTATGCAGGTTTAGTCCTTCTGGTGCTGGCGACGCGACGGCTTTAATGCCACACTATTTTTTTCGACATAGACGGAATCATGATGAAAAAAATAGCAATTATAGCGGGGCTGCTAGCCTTAACCGGCTGTGTACAGGTCGACAGATATCAGGACGTGATCAAACATCCTGTCCCGGCTGAACTGGCGGGTTACTGGCAGTCGAAAGGGCCGCAGAGCAGCATGGTCAGCCCGGAAGCGATCGCGACGCTTGTCGTGACACAAGAGGGGGATACCCTCGATTGCCGGCAGTGGCAGCGCGTGGTGGCCGTGCCGGGGAAAATCATGCTGCGTTCTGACGATTATTACAACGTCACTCGCAAGCTGGATATCTACCCGCTGGAGCGGGAAGGCTCCGCCATTGAGTACGATGGCATGATCCTGCAGCGCGTCGACAAACCTACCGTCGAGTGTGCAAATTACCTGAGTAAAAATCCGCTTGAGAGCAAGCTGCCTTAAGGGATTTGCAGGCCGGGCAGGGGCAACGCCGCCCGGCTATCAACGCCTTACTATTCCGCTTCTATAACCCACACGCTGACGCTGCCGCCGTTGCAGGTGAAGACACCGGTACCGGTTTCGTCGGTCATTACCACTTCCTCGCGGTTACCGAGAAAATCTTTCCAGGTTTTATGGCCGTAGTTTTCCCCAAGCGTAATGGTTTTTTCGCCTTCGTCACCGTTAGAGAGCACCACCACGCAGCCGGGATTATCGTCGGTGCCGCTGCGGCTGAAGGCGATGCAGTTAGGGTGATCGAACCACAGAGTCTGAATGCCGTGAGCAAAGCGCTGGCGGGCGAGGATCAGCTGATCGAGCTGCTCAATCACCGGCATATCGATGTGGTACATCTCGCCGTCACCACCGGTATCGTCATAGCTGGCGCCGTACAAATCGGGGTAGAAGACGGTGGGAACGCCGTTTTCGCGCAGTAAAATCAGGGCATAGGCCAACGGCTTAAACCAGGCTTCAACCGGTGCCTCCAGCGCCTGTAGCGGCTGGGTGTCATGGTTAGCGACCAGGGTCACCGCATGGAACGGAGCGGCCTCTACCAGCGTGCCGGTAAAGATCTGGCTCATGTCGTAATCACGTCCCTGCAGAGAAGCTTCGTGAAACTTCATGTGCAGCGGGGCGTCAAACAGCATGGTTTTCCCCTCCACCTGTTCGATATATTGTTGCAGTTTATCAACATCTGGCGACCAGTATTCCGCCACGATAAACAGCGGTTTCGGCGCTACCTCCTGGACATGTTCGATCCACTCTTTATAGAACCAGGCCGGAATATGTTTTACCGCATCCAGACGGAAGCCGTCACACTGGGTTTGCTCCATCAGCCAGCGCGCCCAGTATTTGATCTCCTCGGTTACCGCACGGTTGCGAAAATCGATGTTTTCGCCCATGAGGTAGTCAAAATTTCCCATCTCGTTATCGACCTGATCGTTCCAGCCTTCGCCGGTGTAATCATTGACGATCTTGAAGATGCCGTTTTCATCAGGGTTTTCGATATGGTCTATGCCGCTGAAACATTTGTAATCCCAGATGAATTTTGAATACTTTCCGGCGCGAACCGGGAAGGTGTAGCGGGTCCAGGCTTCACACTCGATAATCGCGTCATCGATCTGGTTGCGATCGTCGGCGTTCACCCGCTGAACGCGGATGGCCTCTTTCTCATCGGCACCCATCTTGTGGTTCACGACCACGTCCATCAGCACCGCGATATTGTTGCGTTTCAGTGCGTCGATAGCGGCCAGCAGCTGGTTTTTGTCACCATATTTGGTGGGAATAGATCCTTTTTGATCGAACTCGCCGAGATCGAAAAGATCGTAGCAGTCATAGCCGACAGAGTAGCCGCCGGTCGCGCCTTTATAGGCCGGGGGCAGCCAGACCATGTTAATACCGATATCATTTAAGCCATCGGCGCGCTCGGCCACTTCCGGCCAAAGCTGACTGCCTTCAGGGTAATACCAATGGAAGAACTGCAAAAGGGTGGGGTTTTTCATCTTCCGTGCTCCAGTTTAAGAACACAGAGAGTATGAGCGAGGCGGGGATATTTAGCGGGTGAAATAACGAAATATATTCACCCGCCTGTTATCAACCCCAGTTCAGATGTCCGTGGGGAAAAGAATATTGCCAGAGAGACGTCCATAAGTTGCATTCAGATTATGTTGTCGGGAGGAGTGCCCAACTAAAGTTCTCAGCTCGTCCATACGCTGTTGCAGCAAGGCTTTAAGCTCAATTTCATTATCGATGATCTGCCGGAGCATGGGGCGTATTTGCGCCTGTATGTGTGGCGCAATCTCGTTCGCATCCTGAAACTGTGTCAGTTTTTCAACGGCGCTTAAATACTTCACTTCGAAAGTAATCAGCTCATCCCAACGCCCCGATTTTGACAGCGCCAGCATCGAGGCGCTGGTAGTTAACAGGTGTTGATAGTGTTGGAGCAATCCCAGATTGGCTTCCATTAGTCATTGTCCCGCATATGTTGAGAATTGGGGCCTATCTCTTTCCAGGCATCGGCGATGTTATTGAGTAACTCCATCACTTCATTAATGGCATCAATGTCATTATGAATATTGGCCTGTAAAAGACGTCTGGTCATATAGTCGTAGAGGCTGTCGAGGTTGGTAGCCAACTCACCACCCACCTCGTGATTTAGCCCAGACTGCAGACCGTTACTGATAATATTGATGGCTTTTCCCAGCGCCTGCCCTTTACCGGGAATGTCCCCTTGCTCAATCAATATGACGGCTTTTTTCATGGCGCTTAGCGCGCCATCAAAAAGTAAAACCACCAGTTGATGCGGGCTGGCACTCAGGACGGCACTTTCAACACTAACCTGCGCATAGGCCTGAATTCCCGATTTTGTATACATCGTAAAACCTCAACTCATTCATTAACTGTTCATAGCATTGAACTGTTGGGTCAGATAGCTCCCGGTTTGATCCATGGAGGAGACCAGCTGACTCAAACTGGTAAATTGCGTTTTGTAGCGCGCCATCGTGGCCTCGATTTGCGCGTTAACACGGTCGTACTGATCGGACAGATTTTTCAGCGTTTTGTTGATGCCATCAGTGGCGCTTTTGACCGAACCTTCGTTGCCTAACATGTCTTTCAACAGGTTGCTGGTTTGCGTCGCCATGCCGGTTGTTTTACCGTCGCCGGAGAGGAAAGCGAGCACGTCGGTAGATTTATCCGTCAGGGCCTTACCTAACTTGGTGCTGTCTACGGTCAGCTTACCGTTAATATCCTGGGTGATGCCCAGTTGCGACAGCGTCGCTAGTTCGCCGGTACCTTGCGCTGACGAGACCATAGAGCGCAGGCGGGTCTGGATATTACGCAGGGTGCCGTCGCCCAACAGGTCGCCGTTGCTAGAGTCCTGAGAACCATCGCCCTGTTTCACCGCGGTATATTTCGTCTGGTTACTGATGGTCGTTTGCAACGAGTTATACGCATCGACAAAGGCCTGGATCGCATCGGTCATCGGCTGATTGTCTTTCGCAATCGACAATGTTTCCGGGCTGCCAACGTTGGTCTTGGTCAGGTTGAGCGTGACACCTTCCGGGGCATCGGTAATGGCGTTGCTGCTACGGGTAATTTTGATGCCATTGATGTTAACGATGGCATCAGCCGCGGCAACCTGAACTTTCATTCCCGTTGATGAATCAAGCGGATCGTGGCTGATATATTTTTCCAGTTCGCTGTCATCGGTGGTGATCGTCATTTCGTTGGCGACACCGCTGTCACGTGAGGTCAGTGATAGATAGTAACTGTTGTCATCCGCTTTAATGATGCTGGCGGTTACGCTGCCTTGTTTAGCGTTAATCGCGTCACGTACATCCGCAAGGCTTGTTTTGTCGCTGGCCAGCGTCACCTTTAATGGATCTTTCTGACCCGGCTGCGTGATAGTGATGGTGCGCGAACTCATGCTGCTGTCGCCGAGATCGGTATCTTTGCTGGCTACTTTCGGGCTCAGCAGCGTCTGCGCGGCGGCCAGCTGCGTCACTTCTACCGAATACGTACCGGCTGAAGCACTGCTCGCCAGGGTCGCACTAAATGCGGTATTGGTACTGGTCACTTTTGACTGCGCAATCGCAGAGGTGTTTTTCAGCGCGTCTGCAGCAGTCTGAAACTTGGTCAGTGCAGTCTGAACTACGCCCCATGCGGTCAGTTTCGCTTTATAAGAGGTCTGCTGCTGCGTAATCGGTGTGAGCTTGGTCTGCTCGGCTGTCTGTAAATTGTCATATAACGTATTGAGATTCAGACTGGTACCTGCACCGAGTGAACTAACACTTGCCATTTTTTTCATCCTTTATTGTGACAATCGCTGGAAGCTCTATCGGCAGACGTAGGAAAAAGATTAGCTTTTTTTGCATTTATCAATGGGTAAATAAAGCAGCGAAAAAACTGGCAGTTTGTCCTTTTAAAAAAATGATCTTTTTTCTAAAGGTTAGGAAGGGGGTGAACGATAACCAGGATAGCGGTGAGAAAACCGTAGGCAGATGCCTGAATCTGACAACTTTTAAAGGAACATATCATGGCTGTTATTAATACTAACACCCTGTCTCTGATGACTCAGAGCAACCTGAGCAAATCTCAGTCCACTTTGGGCACTGCGATTGAGCGTCTGTCCTCCGGTTTGCGCATCAACAGCGCCAAAGATGATGCTGCGGGCCAGGCGATCGCTAACCGCTTCACCTCCAACATCAACGGTCTGAACGTGGCAGCACGTAACGCCAACGACGGTATCTCCCTGGCGCAGACTGCTGAAGGCGCGCTGAGCGAAATCAACAACAACCTGCAGCGTGTCCGTGACCTGACCGTCCAGGCGCAGAACAGCTCTAACTCTGCTTCCGATCTTGACTCTATCCAGTCTGAAGTTAACCAGCGTATGGCTGAAATCGACCGTGTAACAACGCAGACCGATTTCAACGGCATTAAAGTCCTTAATAACACAACTGCTACCGCGTCAAATTATAATTTCCAGGTTGGCTCTAAAGATGGTGAGACGATTGGAATTGCTATCAATAGTGCAGCTGGATGGAACCTTGCATCCTCAAGCAGTGCAGCTGGTGCAGCAGGTACAACTACTGCAGTTACTGCAGGAGGGGTATATGCTAACACCGTTGCAGCCGCCACGTTGACTGATGTTAATGGCGTTGCTGGCAACCGTTCCGTTGCTGCGGTTGGTTTTGACGTGAGAAGCGGTAAAGTTACTGGTGCAGCCTTAGGGGCCGGAAACCCGCTTGCAGATATCGATAAAGCTATTAAAGCCGTTGATACACAACGTAGTTCTTTGGGTGCTTCTCAAAACCGTTTTGAGTCCACTGTAACTAACCTGAACAACACCGTGAATAACCTGTCTGCAGCCCGCAGCCGTATTCAGGATTCTGACTATGCGACCGAAGTGTCCAACATGTCCCGCGCGCAGATCCTGCAGCAGGCTGGCTCTTCTGTGCTGGCCCAGGCTAACCAGGTTCCACAGACTATGCTGTCTCTGCTGCGTTAAGCTCAATATTATTACGTCTAAAAGCGCCATTTATTGGCGCTTTTTTTATTAAGGTAGTACAGAACTCGAAACGCTATCATTTCCATTAAAGTTTGAAATCGTACTGTCGATAACTGTCTGGAGGGCGATGAAGCCGCAGGCCGCAGGCCGTAACTTAATGACAAATATTGAAGGATAATAATCATGGCAGTTATTAACACTAACACCCTGTCGCTGATGACGCAGAGCAATCTGAATAAATCTCAGTCTTCTCTGGGAACTGCGATCGAGCGTCTCTCGTCTGGTTTACGCATCAACAGCGCTAAAGATGACGCTGCGGGCCAGGCGATTGCCAACCGCTTTACTTCCAACATCAACGGTCTGAACGTGGCAGCACGTAACGCCAACGATGGTATCTCCCTGGCGCAGACTGCTGAAGGCGCGCTGAGCGAAATCAACAACAACTTACAGCGTGTACGTGATCTGACCGTGCAGGCGCAGAACAGCTCAAACTCAGCTTCCGACATTGACTCTATTCAGTCTGAAGTGAACGAGCGAATGAAAGAGATCAACCGCGTTGCTACCCAGACCGACTTTAACGGTATCAAAGTATTAAATAATACAGCATCCAAAACATTCAACTTCCAGGTTGGTTCAAAAGATGGTGAGCAAATCGGCATCACTATGAACGATAAAACAGCATGGGATAAATATACCGCTACGACTACTAATGGCATTGCAAGTCTGGACGGAAACATTGCTGCTGGCGATCGTAAAGTAGCGAGCAATGGCTATGATGTCCTGCAAAACGACGGTACTACCAGCACTGGTTTAAAAACCATCGACGATGCGATTAAAGCTGTCGATACACAGCGTAGTTCAC
>NZ_JBBCPK010000141.1:0-7929 GCF_037150775.1 Leclercia sp. M50 | reverse complement strand
CGTTGATCTCTCGACTGATGGTGCTGCCTGGCAGACGGTGGTTAACGGCAAATTCGACGGAAAGACAACCACGGAATACCAGCGCGACCTCCGCATTGATCTGCCAGCGGCCACTACTGGCTGGGCTGTGCGGGTACGTCGTATCACGCCTGATTCCATCGGGAACTCAAAACTGATAAACGCCTTCAAGGTGTTCTCGTTTGCTGAGGTGATCGACAGCAAGTTACGCTATCCCAATACGGCGCTGCTGTATATCGAGGTCGATGCCAGCCAGTTTACCAATGGCGCGCCGAAGGTGACCTGCAGGCCGAAGGGGAAACTGGTACGCGTGCCGGACTCCTACGATCCGGTTACGCGCACCTACAGCGGTACCTGGTCCGGTGGCTTCAAAATGGCCTACACCAACAACCCGGCCTGGGTATTTTACGATCTGGTGCTGGATGAGATTTACGGCATGGGTACGCGCATCGATGCAGGCATGATCGATAAGTGGGAGTTGTACGCCATTGCGCAGTATTGTGACCAGAAGGTGTCGAACGGGGCGGGTGGTACCGAGCCGCGCTTTACCTGCAACGTTTACATCCAGAGCCAGCAGGACGCCTACACCGTTCTCAGCGATCTGGCAGCGATATTCCGGGGGATTACCTTCTGGGGCAACGACCAGATTTACGTGCGCGCGGATGTGCCGCAGGATGAGGTTGATTTTACCTACCATGCCTCGAACGTGATCGACGGGTTGTTTACCTACGGCGGCGGCAGCTACAAAAACCGCTACTCGTCTGCCCTGGTGTCCTGGTCTGACCCGCAGAATCATTACAGCGATACTGTTGAGAGTGTCTACGATTCCGACCTGGTGAAGCGGTACAAGGTCAACCAGATGTCGATGACGGCGATTGGCTGCACATCCCAGAGTGAAGCGCACCGCCGGGGCCGCTGGGCGCTGCTGTCTAATGCGCGCGACGGAACGGTGTCATTTGGCGTTGGGCTGGACGGTTATATTCCCCTGCCTGCAGAAATTATCGGTATCGCGGATCCGTTCCGTGCCGGCAGGCAAAACGGCGGGCGTATTCGGGCGGTGAGCGGGCGTAATGTCACGCTTGATCGCCCTGCTGACTACGCCGCCGGCGACCGCCTGGTGGTCAACCTGCCGGACGGCAAGGCGCAGACGCGGACAATCGCATCCATCAGCGCGGACAAACAGACGGTGACGGTCACCACCCCCTTCAGGCTGCTGCCTGAGTCCGGTGCAGTGTGGGCCATCGACAGCGACAACCTGGCTATCCAGTATTTTCGTGTGACATCCATCCGGGCGAACGACGACAGCAACGGTGGTTTCACGATCACCGCAGTTCAGCATGACCCGAATAAATACCGCTATATCGATGACGGTGTGCGCATTACCCCAGCGCCAGTCACCGTCACGCCGGTAAGCGTTCTGCCGGCACCGAAAAACATCACCCTCACCGAAACCGACCATATCGAGCAGGGACTTACCGTTGCCACCATGAATGCTTCCTGGGATCGGGTGGATGGTGCTATCCGGTACCAGGCGCAATGGCGCAAGGATAATGGCGACTGGATAAACGTTCCGGTGAGCAGCGCCCAGGGATTTACGGTGCAGGGGATTTACACCGGGAGTTATGACGTGCGGGTGCGTGCGCTGAACGCTCAGGATTCAAGCTCGCCGTGGGGTTATGCTGATACCACGTATCTTACGGGCAAAAACGGCAGGCCTGGAACGCCGCAGGCACTGGCCGCCACGGACGATGTTGTCTGGGCTATCGATATTACCTGGGCTTTCCCGGATGGCTCAGGTGATACGGCATACACCGAGATTCAGCGCGCCACCACAGAAGACAAGGCTAACCCGCAATTACTGGCTCTGGTGCCGTATCCGGCCACGCATTACCAGCATGGCCCGATGCGGGCGGGCGTCAGTCAGTGGTACCGCGCCCGTCTGGTGGATCGTATCGGCAACACCGGCGACTGGACAGAGTGGGCGGCAGGACAGTCCAGCTCGAAAGCCGGTGATTATCTCGACATGATCGGCGACACGCTTGAACAGACCGAGGGCTACAAAAACCTCGTGTCGGACATTGCCGATCTCGGTGAAGATATCCAGTCGGCGCGCGACGACATCACCGCAGTTACGACAGAGTCGGCGGCGACTAAAGCGGGCCTGGCGCAGGAGGTCACGGACCGTAAGAAAGCCATCACCGACGAGGCAGCGGCGCGGGGGCAGGCGCTGCTGACAGAGAAGAACGAGCGCGTCGCGGATATCAGCAACGTCAATCAGACGATCCAGACCACCACCGAGTCACTGGCGCAGCAGATTGGGCAAATTTCTGCAGGTACCGGCTCGCAGTTCGACCCGGCCAAAATCTGGTACTTCGATTCGACGGTAGAGGGCTGGACCGGGAACGGGACCCCAACAATCGTTGACGGGTGGATTCGACCAGCGAACCATGCCACCGATCCGTGGGTGGCATCCCCGGGCTCACTGGCCATCAACTCCTCGTCCTATCGCTTCATCAAACTGCGCATCAGGAAATTCGGTGCGCCGGGCTGGACGGGGCAGCTGCGGTGGCGTGGTACGGGTGGTTTCAACGACACCAACATGTTCACCGTCGCCGAGCCTGCCTATGACGCGAACGGTATCGCAACTGTGGAGTTCGACAACATCCCCTGGCTGACCGAAACCACGATGAATCAGTTCAGGCTGGACCTGTCCACTAAACAGGACGCGACGAACTATTACCTGATTGACTGGGTGGCGGTCGGACGGCCAACACCGGGGGCCGGGATGGCGGCGCTGCAGCAGGAAACGACAGCACGTGTTGCTGGCGACCAGGCGGAAGCCACAGCGCGCGAGACGCTGGCGGCGCAGATCCGTGGCGGCTACACCGGTGATGACCCGTCGAAGCTGGCCTCGGGCTTGCTCTACACCGAACGCCAGGCGCGCATCACGGCGCAGGAAGCGGAGGTTACAGCCCGGACGGCGCTGGAAGCGACCGTTAATGCCAACAAAGCTGCTGTAACGCAGGAGCTGGCAACGCTGACGACTGAGCAGGAGGCGCAGGCCACCACGCTGTCGGGCCTGCAGACCACCGTCGGGAAAAATTCCGGCGATATCACGCGCATCGATAAAGCCGTCGCCGATAACAACAAAGCGCAGACTACCGCGCTGGCTGCGGTCAAGGCTACTACCGACCAGAACACGGCTGACATCAGCACGGAAATCACGGCCCGTACGGATGGTGACTCCGCGCTGGGGCGTCGTATCGACAGCCTGAAAGTGGATGTGGACGGTAACACTGCCAGCCGCGACGCAGGCATTGTCGGCAGCGTCAGCAACGCCATTGCCAACTTCTTTGCGTTTTCGGATCAGCGCGTCACGTTTGCCGTTGGCGAAACCAAAACGCAGGCCGATATTACCGAGACCCGGAAGACCGCCGCGGATGCCACAAGCGCTGTAGCCGAACAGGTCACGACGCTTAAGGCCACGGTTGAACAAAACGGCCAGACCAACGCCGCCGCCATTACGCGCATTGATAAAGCTGTTACGGATCTGGAGAGCGCCACGGCGACCAGTATCCAGCAGGTGACTGCGTCGATTGGGCAAACCAACGCTAACGTCCAGACGACCAGCCAGGCTGTTGTTGATATCAACGGCAAGCTCTCGGCCCAATGGGGCGTTAAAGTCCAGGTGGAAGCGAACGGTGTCAAACGCATCGCGGGTATTCAGCTGGGCATTGACGGTACAGGGGCCTCAAACTTCCTGATTTCTGCCGATACGTTCGCGGTTTATAACCCAACGACGAACGGGCAGGAGCTGGTGTTTGCTTCGACCGGCGGCCAGATGTTCATGCGTTCGGTGTTCATCCAGGACGGTTCCATCGACAACGGCAAGATTGGCAATTATATCCAGTCCAGCAACTGGGACGGGACTGGTAATGTCGGCTGGCATATCAATAAATCCGGGTATGCCACGTTTAACGGCGTGACCGTTCGCGGGACGATTTATGCCACCGACGGGAGTTTCAGAGGCAGAGTTGAGGCGACCAGCGGGAGCTTCAGGGGCACGGTTGAAGCGACATCTTTCATTGGGGATGTCGCCAACACAGGGGTGTATCCCGACTCCAGCAACCGGTCTAACAATGCCGTTTCTACCAGTGTAGCCATGGCATACACCGACTCCAGCAATAACGGGCTGAATAAAAACGCCGTTGTAGAGTCATTGATATATGTGCGGGGGATTACAGGTGCGGTTACGTCCACCGTTCAGGTAACTATCGCGGGTAACGTCCGTACGTTCAATTATGACGTTCCTGTAGGTGGGCTATGGTTCACTGCACGGCACGCGGCGACCGGGATGGGTGGACAACGTATTGATGCCAGCATTGTCGTTAATTCCAGTAATGCAACCGTGGCAATTTATGCACCAACTATCACTGTGACCCGCGGTACCGGCTCCTTCTCCTGATCCCTACAACCTCAGACCATCCAACCCAGCTCCGGCTGGGTTTTTCATTTTAAGGACATCACGAATGGCCACACTTGATGACGATTTAGCGAAAGCCGTCACGGAAGGGTTTCGCCTGGCGCAAAGCAGTATCATCAACCAGGACCTTATTTTATCGGGTGCCGGTGATGTCACCGTAACCCTGGCAGACGGCTCGAAAAAGACGGGTCCCAGCTGGACGAAGCTGATCGCCCAGGCGGGTGCGGCAGGAGCCAGCGCCGCCGCAGCCAAAACCAGCGAAACAAACGCTCTTGCTTCAAAAAATGCAGCAGCACAAAGCGCCACGAACGCGGCAACGTCTGAGGGGAATGCTCTCTCGTCGAAGAACGCGGCCAAAACTTCAGAAACCAACTCGAAAACGTCTGAGACGAACGCGAAGACTTCAGAGAATAACGCCAAAACCAGCGAAACGAACGCCGCAGCATCACTGGCTGCGGCACAGCTGCTGACGTCTGTACCTTACGAGGAGGCTCCGTTCCCTGACGTCTGGTTACCGCTGAATGATGACATGCGCCTGCTGGCGGGTTCCGCGCCTTATGACCGGCTGACGATTTCCGGGCAGGTACTGGAGCTACCAACAAAGTCAGCGACCTTTGCCCGTTCAACCACTGCAACAGTTATGGATAAGTCAGGGTCAATGCGTTTAGCAGATATTAACGAACCGCGTTTTGAGCGCGGGGGGTTATTAATGGAATCTCAGGCCACGAATTTATATACAAACTCCGAACAGTGGGGGGCGGGGCAACGAGTTACCACAACCAATAATAGCGGCGACTCGCCTCGTGGCGATAAAACGATGGCGTTATTGGTTGAGGATACAGCAAGTTCTGAACACTACTCGCAAGACCGAAATATATCGTTAACAGCAGGCACAACTTATTGTTATTCGGTTTTCGTAAAAGCTCACACAAATCCACGTAATCTATATCTGCGTGTCGCAGCTGGTAGTACAGCCGGTGTTTTCTTCGACCCTGTAGCGGGTGCCTGGGTTGGAACTGGTAATGGTGCTCAGTTTGTCGACCGTGGATTTGAAGTTCTCAGTAATGGTATCTTTCGCGTCTGGATGACATTTACCGCTGCGGCCAGCCAGAGTACAGTTATTCGCCTTCAATTGGGGAATGGACCTTCTTCGAGTTATACCGGTGACGGTGTATCCGGTTTATATGTCTGGGGTGCGCAATTAGAAGACAGTCCTTTCCCAACTTCATACATCCCTACAAATGCGGCAGCAGTGACTCGGACCGCGGATAGTTGGGTCATCCCAGCGGAGAATGCAGGATATAAAACTCTTACCACGCTTTTTGACCGAACCGTTGCCGTGGAGTTAACGACAAAATTTATGCCTGTTGGTGGCTATACAGAGGCTATATCTGTCCAGGGTCCTAGATATGACATCATTTGTCGACTTGATACGAATAAAATGATCCGTTCTTACAGGAGTTCCCCGCTGGAAATTGCCTCACAAGATGGGACGGCAAGTATTTTTTCATACAGAGTTGCGGGTAATAATGTGTATATGTCATTCAATGGCAAGATTACATCAGGCACACGAGCTAATACTGACAATAATGTAATTACGAAATTTGGGAATACAAGTCAGTCAGTTGCCCGGTTCGTATATTACATTCGAAATCTGCGCATCTGGCACCGCGCATTAACTGATAACCAAATTAATGGACTCCGCTAATGAGAGACTTATATCTGCGCTTTAATGACGCCGACGAAATGCGCACGCAGTTAATCGCGGCGGGGTTTATGGATGATGAGGGGCATGGCAGCTTTTATCACCCGGATATCAGCCTGGATATCGTCGGCGTTATCACTGTTCCTGCTGAAGTTATCAATCCCGGTGAGGTAAACGAAGTTATCAAATACACCACCGAACCCGGCTATCACGTCAATTTGCGGGTCATGAATGACTCGCTCGATTTATCCGGGCTGAACGACTTTGTGGTTACACCGAAAACACCGGCTCGCGTCTGGGCTTAGGAGTTAAATCATGGCAAACAGAAAAGACAGTATTACTCTGACCACTGCGGAGATTTCGGATCTGGGCACGGCCGCCAAAAAGGATGTTGGCGCAGCGAAGGGGCAGGTTATAACGGTGGGCGATACGCTGGGAATAGGTGATCCCGTCGTTACTGTCCCGACGTCAGCTCAGGAGAAGGGCGCTCATTACGCATATTATGACGGGAACACCGGGTATGGTGGCTCAGGCGTGGAACTCAAGCACGTTCTCAGGGCTTCATCTGCTGCAACAGGCGGCCTCTCAGTAATCAGGATGATCAATTACTTCAACCGGGACAGGAAGGTTGTAGGGGTTGCATGCTTTGGTGCGTCTGAAGAGTGGAGGGTTAATTTCTATCACTCAGGGAATACGACCCAGGCTGCCGATGGAACCTTAAAAGCAGCCTCGCCAGTCATCCGCCTGTTTCATGACGGCCGCGCAGTCTGCAACGAAGAATCTGAGGGGTGCGCAGTTGAGCGACTGGGCGTCGGGGAGTATCTGATAAGCGGCTGCATAGGGCTCAATTCAGATGCGGCCTGGGGTGGGGTTGATGGCGGGTTCGATATACCCAAAGACCGTAACCGTCAGCCGCTTATCTGGCTGGATTATAAAGTTAACCCGGACGGCTCAGTGCTGGTAAAAACCTTTCACCGTACCCACCCTGATGCTCCGGCGTTCGCCAGAAATGAGATCTCCGGGATTTCCGAAGGCGACCCGGTTGATATCCCGGTCGATCAGTTCGTCTCTGTCCGTGTGGAGATGCCGGTGGACAGCATCTGGAATCAGCGCCAGTTGGAGGCCGCGGCTGCTATGGCTGAAACAGTCCCAGAAGAACAGCCGGATGTTCAGCCGTAATTATCATCAGCTGTCTCAGCGAACAACTCAGGATAGAAAAAAAGCCCGCACGGGAGCGGGCATAACTCCCTTAGCTTTGTTATTAATCCTGCGTTCATGACGCAGGTAAGTAACATATCGGCAGCATTTGCCATTACTTTAAAAATCAGCTTTTTAAAATGTCGACCGGCCAAATGGCACAGGCGGAAATGGGGCAGGGTCAAACTGCGTGTGAAGTATTGATACTGAGAAATGTTGAATTGAGGCACTGTTAGCTATATAAAAATATTTATTAATTTGATACAGCTAACGGCCCGGGGGCATCGTACCTGTCATGAAATTCATCTGTCCTGTTTGCAGAAGTAACCGGTTCTTTTTCACCTCCTTTAATCCCGAGCAAAACCTGCCCCACGGCGCGGTATGTTCCGTATGCGGAACCCGACTTACTACGCGCTCCATTCGTCCAACGCCACGCAGAAGACGCTGGCCTAAACAGGTGGATTAAGTCCCTGCTGACACGAAGCGGGCTCCTGTCACCGCTACAGTCCTCTGGGCTTTTCAGAGC
>NZ_JBBCPK010000140.1:0-8002 GCF_037150775.1 Leclercia sp. M50 | reverse complement strand
TCCACTTACACCCAGTCGTCGTTATGATTCGCGATAGCCCACGATATTGACCCGCTGGCGACTATTATACCCATGGTGAAACCGAAGGTCTGGAAATGGGCCAAATCATTACTCGTATCTGGAATCTGACCCAGGGCGATGATATTTGCGACAACGGTGAGACAAAAGTAATCAGTGATCCATTACCACCACCAATATGAGCACTAAGAGCTAATTTCCAATTAACTGTTATCTATAACATCCCGCGCCACTGGCCTCGTCGCCAATGGACGGCGGTAAGTTGGAATTATCCGCGAGGTCAGGCCAACCCCTTTAAGCCCCGGCATTTAGCCGGGGCTTTTTCGCATCTGAAATTCTCATACCTGGGACTATAAGCGCATAGCGCAACGCAGCACGCGGACAACGTCTGAAGGTAAGCAATATGCTTGTGATTCCGTGTGGCGATTTTGTCCCGCGGGAATCGTACTGATTTAGCTGAACTTTATCGCCAGTGGCGTGGGCACGATCCGCAGATTGAACGGTGGTGGGGAATCGCGGGTTGAGTGCGTAAGCGCTTTTTCAGGCTGAAAACAGAACCGGGCGCAGTGCCCGGCTTTTTCACCTGAAAGATGCATCTGCCAGCTCAGTTGAACCTTCTGTTTATCCTCACGCCTCGCTCGATATAACCATAAGCTTGCCTTATATTTTAAAGGTGGCGATTTGCCGCATATGCCAACAGGAGTTCAAAATGAAATCCAATGAGCAAGGTTCAAACAGAGATCAATCTAAGCAGTCTCAAAAGAACCCGAAAGATGACCAGTCCAAACAGAAACCGGGTAAGTCTAAGTAGACTCTCATAACCAAGTTTGACGGAGGTTTTATGACCGATCGTCCAGATTACGTTGATCCTCTTCCTGATGATGAACCGCTTCCTGATGATGATATTCCTGACACACCTGATGTGAATGACCCGCTGGTCGAGGATGACCCTGATATCACCAGGAGACCGCTATAAAAATTTAATAACCGCCTTCGGGCGGTTTTTTTATGTAAAGCGTGCACCGCTATGTTGTCTAAAGGTAAAAGATTAAACTGGAAAACAATGCACAACGGGAGTGGCAGGAGACGTAATGGATTTTTCCCCTTTTATGCACGCATTAGCGGCACTTAGTGTCCAGTGTCTGTGCGGTCTGAAATGGAATCGGTGGGGCACGGGCGGGGCGTTGGGTTCGCTGTGGTTTGTCGCCCGGGAACAGACTCAGGCTGAATACCGCTGGATTGCCCTGTTTGGTCACGGCAAGCGCGCCAATATGCCGTGGTGGGGCGGGTTTGACTGGCAGGTCTGGAACGTCGCCAGCCTGCTCGACTGGCTGGTGCCGGTGGTTGCCTGCACCCTTCTCTGGCTTTTATCCCGCGCCTGGCAATTTAAAAGAGCAAACAGCCCGCAGCTATAGCGCAACGTTGTTTAGTCTTTATTTATCTTCCCCATGCTAGCTTATTTACGATCCGCAGCCTGGTATGGAATACCGGGTCCGTAGATAGCAAAATACAAATCTATCCATGCAAGCATTTACCGCCAGTCTCTGGCGGTTTTTTTTGCTTATCAGCCGCAACATGAATTTTTTTCAACACCAGTGAATTTTTCTCGTTTGCCGTCAGTCCGGCACTGTGACATCTTTTTTAGACATTTAGCCGTCCAGAAGGCTAAAGCTTCAAGAGATGAATTATCACTGTCGGCAACTACCTGGCGGCAGTTAAAGGAGAAAATCATGCAGCGACAACACGCCCCGTACCGTGCCGATGTGGTAGGCAGCTTCTTACGTCCCGACGCCATCAAGCAGGCGCGGATCCAGTTCGCCAGCGGTGAGATTAACGCGAAGCAGCTGCGTGCGGTAGAAGACGAGGCGATTCGCCACGTGGTTGAACAGCAGTGCGCCTGCGGCCTGCAGGTGGTGACCGACGGCGAGTTTCGTCGCGCCTGGTGGCACTTTGATTTCTTCGACGGCCTGCAGGGGGTGGAGCGCTACGAATCTGAGCAAGGCATTCAGTTTAACGGCGTGCAGACCAAAGCCCACGGCGTGCGCGTCACCGGCAAACTGGGCTTCGGCAGCCATCCGATGCTCGACGATTTTCGCTATCTGCAAAGCATCAGCGGTAATGCCCAGCCGAAGATGACCATCCCAAGCCCGAGCGTGCTGCATTTCCGCGGTGGGCGTAAAGTCATCGATGCCACGGTCTACCCGGATCTGGAGGTCTACTTCGACGATCTGGCGCAGACCTGGCGCGATGCTATCCACGCCTTCTACGACGCGGGCTGCCGCAATCTGCAGCTGGACGACACCGTCTGGGCCTACCTCTGCTCGGACGATCAGCGCCGTCAGATCCGTGAGCGGGGTGTTGACCCGGATCAGCTCGCGCGTACCTATGCCCGTGTGCTGAACAAGGCGCTGGAGGGCAAGCCGGACGATCTGACCATCGGGCTGCACGTCTGCCGCGGCAACTTCCGCTCGACCTGGATCTCCGAAGGGGGCTACGAGCCGGTGGCCGAGATTCTGTTTGGTACCGTCAACGTCGATGCTTTCTTCCTCGAATATGACAACGATCGCAGCGGCGACTTTGCCCCGTTACGCTTTATCCGTCCGGGCAAGCAGCAGGTGGTGCTGGGTCTGATCACCACCAAAAGCGGCGAGCTGGAGAACCCGGAAGGGGTGAAAGCGCGTCTGGAAGAGGCGGCGAAGTATGTCGCGAAAGATCAGATCTGCCTCAGCCCGCAGTGCGGCTTTGCCTCCACCGAAGAGGGGAACGCCCTGACCGAAGCGCAGCAGTGGGACAAGGTGCGTCTGGTCACGCAAATCGCCAGCGAAGTCTGGTAACCGCTTCTCACAGCGTTGCATTAATAAAGTGCAACGCTGTGCCATTCTGATCCGCGCCTGCTTCAAAAATCCTCTCCAGCCCACTGATTCTGCTCTCTATTCGATCTGGCATCCTTTTTGCTCTGTCTCATCCTGAATGCTTTTTCTGCGTCCACGCCGTAACGGACGATTTCGCACAGCGTTTCTTTCAGGAGTGAAAATTATGCATCGTCGTACCTTGTTAAAAGCTTTTGCTTTGTCGGCCTCTGTGGTGGCCATGGGGATGAGTTTCAGCGTGCAGGCCGCCGACACCATTAAAATTGGCATCATGCACTCCCTCTCCGGAACGATGGCGATTTCCGAAACGCCGCTTAAGGACGTGGCGCTGATGACCATCGACGAAATCAACGCCAAAGGCGGCGTGCTGGGTAAAAAACTGGAGCCGGTGGTGGTGGACCCCGCCTCCAACTGGCCGCTGTTTGCCGAGAAGGCTCGCCAGCTGTTAAGCCAGGATAAAGTGGCGGCGGTGTTTGGCTGCTGGACCTCGGTGTCACGCAAATCGGTCCTGCCGGTATTTGAGGAGCTGAACGGTCTGCTGTTCTACCCGGTGCAGTACGAAGGGGAAGAGATGTCGCCGAACGTCTTCTACACCGGGGCCGCGCCTAACCAGCAGGCTATCCCGGCGGTGGAGTACCTGATGAGCGAAGACGGCGGGGCGGCGAAGCGCTTCTTCCTGCTCGGCACCGACTACGTCTACCCGCGCACCACCAACAAAATTCTGCGCGCCTTCCTGCACTCTAAAGGGGTCCAGGATAAAGATATCGAAGAGGTCTACACCCCGTTCGGCCACAGTGATTACCAGACCATCGTCGCCAGCATCAAGAAATTCTCCGCCGCAGGCAAAACCGCAGTGGTTTCCACCATCAACGGCGACTCCAACGTGCCGTTCTACAAAGAGCTGGCGAACCAGGGCGTAAAAGCCACCGAGGTACCGGTTGTCGCCTTCTCGGTGGGGGAAGAGGAGCTCCGCGGCATCGACACCAAACCGCTGGTGGGCAACCTGGCGGCGTGGAACTACTTCGAATCGGTGGATAACCCGGCCAACCAGACCTTCGTTGCGGCGTACAAAAACTGGGCGAAAACGCAGAAGCTGCCAAACGCCGATACGGTCGTGACCAACGATCCGATGGAAGCCACCTACGTAGGCATCCACATGTGGGCCCAGGCGGTCGAAAAAGCGGGCACCACCGACGTGGATAAAGTGCGTGCGGCGATGGCGGGCCAGTCCTTTAAAGCCCCGTCGGGCTTCACCCTGACCATGGATGCCACCAACCACCATCTGCATAAGCCGGTGATGATCGGTGAAATCGAGGGTAACGGCCAGTTCAACGTGGTGTGGCAGACCGAAGCGCCGGTACGCGCCCAGCCGTGGAGCCCGTTCATCGCCGGAAACGACAAAAAACCCGATACGCCGATTAAAACCGCCAGCAACTGAATCCGGATCAGAGAGGTAAAGCCATGAACGTCATGCGCACGATCTTCGCTCTCGTATGGCTTGCCGGACTGCTGCCAGGGATGGCGCAGGCAACGGACGCCGATAACTTTGTTGCCGCCAGCCGCAGCCAGCAGGCCGTTCTGCTGGAGCAGTGGGCCGCCGCGCCGGATCCGGCCAGGCTGCCGCTGCTGCGGGCGCTGAAGCAAGAGAATGTCGTTGTCGACGACAACAAACACGCTTTTACCCGCCAGGCGGGCGGGTTAATCCCCCTCGGTGATGCCGCTCAGGCGCAGGGCTCACCTAAAGCGGTGCGTCTGACCAACCGCCTGAGGGTGCTGGCCGCCACCGCGCTCGCTACCCATCAGCTGACAGGTGACAGTGTCACCGAAAGGCTGGCGGCGGCGCGCCAGCTTCAGCGCGATCCCCAGCCGCAGATGCTGCCGTTTTTACAACGCCAGCTGGCGAGTGAAAAGGACGAGGGGGTGCGGCAGGTGTTGAGCCTCGCCGTCGCTAGTCTGCAACTGACCAGCCCGCAACCCGCGGTGCGCAAGCAGGCGGTGACGCTGCTGGGAGAATCGAGCGACCCGGAAGTGCAGGCCCGCCTGCTGCCCTATACCCACGCCCAGACGGAGCCAGATGGTGAAGTACGCGAGGCCGCGGCGGAAAGTCTGCGCCAGATCCAGCATCGTCAGACGATAAGCGACCTGCTGGGGCAGGCGTTTATGGGGCTGTCGCTGGGCTCCATTCTGCTGCTGGCCGCGCTCGGGCTGGCGATTACCTATGGCTTGCTGGGGGTGATCAATATGGCGCACGGGGAGATGCTGATGCTCGGGGCTTACGCCACCTGGCTGGTGCAGCAGGCGATGGCGCAGTTTACCCCACAGTGGCTTACCTTTTATCCGCTGGTGGCGCTGCCGGTGGCATTCATGCTGACGGCGACGGTAGGTATGGCCCTTGAGCGCACGGTGATCCGTCATCTGTATGGCCGTCCGCTGGAGACGCTGCTCGCCACCTGGGGTATCAGCCTGATGCTGATCCAGCTGGTGCGCATGCTCTTCGGGGCCCAGAACCTCGAAGTGGCGAACCCGGCATGGCTCTCCGGCGGCGTGCAGGTCTATGCCAGCCTGATCCTGCCGTGGAACCGACTGGTGGTGCTGGGCTTTGTACTGCTGGTGCTGTTTTTCACCTGGCTCATCCTCAACAAAACCCGTCTGGGGCTGAACGTGCGGGCGGTAACGCAGAACCGCAGCATGGCCGCCTGCTGCGGAGTGCCCACCGGGCGCGTCGATATGCTGGCTTTTGGGCTCGGCTCCGGGATTGCCGGGCTCGGCGGCGTGGCGCTGTCGCAACTGGGGAACGTCGGGCCGGAGCTGGGTCAGGGCTACATTATTGACTCCTTCCTCGTGGTGGTGCTCGGCGGTGTGGGTCAACTGGCTGGCAGCGTGGCGGCCGCCTTTGGGTTGGGGATTTTCAACAAGATCCTCGAGCCGCAGATGGGTGCCGTGCTCGGAAAAATCGTGATTCTGGTGGCGATCGTTCTGTTTATTCAGAAGCGCCCGCAGGGGTTATTTGCACTGAAAGGGAGGGTAATTGACTGATGAGCCAGCCACTGACCTTAACGCTGGCGCGCAAGGCGCCGCGCAGCGTACCGATACTCGGCGCCCTGATTCTGGCGGCACTGCTGGTGCTGCCGTTTCTGGCGCTGCTGCCCGCCAGCCATCCGCTGGCCGTTTCGACCTGGATGCTGACCCTGGTAGGCAAAATTCTCTGTTACGCCGTTGTCGCGGTGGCCCTTGATCTGGTGTGGGGCTACGCCGGGATGCTCTCGCTCGGCCACGGTCTCTTTTTTGCCCTCGGCGGCTACGCCATGGGAATGTACCTGATGCGTCAGGCCGCAGGCGACGGATTACCGGCGTTTATGTCGTTCCTCTCCTGGAGCGAATTGCCCTGGTACTGGTGGGGCACCCAACATTTCGCCTGGGCGCTGGTGCTGATTGTGCTGGTTCCGGGCCTGCTGGCGCTGCTGTTCGGCTGGTTTGCCTTCCGCTCGAAGATTAAGGGGGTCTACTTTTCGATCATGACCCAGGCGCTGACCTTCGCCGGGATGTTGCTGTTCTTCCGCAATGAAACGGGCTTTGGCGGCAACAACGGGTTTACCGGATTTACCACGCTGCTGGGCTTTTCCGTGACCGCCACCACCACGCGTATCGGATTGTTTATTGCCACCGTGCTGCTGCTGGCCGCCTCGCTGGCGGTGGGTTATGCGCTGGCGAAAAGCAAATTTGGCCGCATTCTGACGGCGGTGCGGGATGCGGAAAACCGGCTCACCTTCTGCGGCTACGATCCCCGTGGTTTCAAACTGCTGGTCTGGACCCTGTCCGCGGTGCTGTGCGGACTGGCCGGGGCGCTCTAC
Organism: Leclercia sp. M50; assembly: GCF_037150775.1. Taxonomy (NCBI): domain Bacteria; kingdom Pseudomonadati; phylum Pseudomonadota; class Gammaproteobacteria; order Enterobacterales; family Enterobacteriaceae; genus Leclercia; species Leclercia sp. M50. The sequence goes on along the minus strand of NZ_JBBCPK010000140.1, from coordinate 1,263 downwards.
GTTCCGCAGGTGGGCATTATCAACCCCGGCGAGATGTCGCCTACCAACTCCATCGAAGCGGCGATCTGGGTGGCCCTCGGCGGACGCGGAACCTTGATCGGCCCGGTAATTGGCGCGGCATTGGTCAACGGCGCGAAAAGCCTCTTTACCGTGGTGATGCCGGAGTACTGGCAGCTGTTTCTGGGGCTGATCTTTATTGCCGTCACGCTGTTTTTACCGCGCGGGGTCACGGGCCTGTTGCGCAAAGGAGATAAATAATGCAGCCAGCCGAAGCGTTATTTACCCGCCAGCTTCCCGGAGATCGTTACCGCGATCAAACCGACCCGGTGTTGCAGCTGGAGGGGATCAACGTCAGCTTTGACGGGTTTAAAGCGCTTACCGATCTGTCGCTTAATATTGGCGTGGGGGAGCTGCGCTGCGTGATTGGTCCCAACGGCGCCGGGAAAACCACCCTGATGGATGTTATCACCGGTAAAACGCGGCCCCAGAGCGGGCGGGCGATTTACGATCAGACAACGGATCTCACCACCCTCGACCCGATAGCCATTGCCCGTCAGGGCATCGGGCGCAAATTCCAGAAGCCAACAGTGTTTGAGGCCCTGACGGTATGGGAGAACCTTGAGCTGGCGATGAAAGGGGATAAGTCGGTGTGGGCCAGCCTGCGCGCCCGGCTGAGCAGCGAGCAGGGGGTCCGGATCGACGAGATGCTGAGCCTGCTGCGCCTCGGCGGGGAGCGGCATCGCCGGGCGGGGCTGCTGTCCCACGGCCAGAAGCAGTTTCTGGAGATCGGCATGCTGCTGGTGCAGGAGCCGCATCTCCTGCTGCTCGATGAGCCGGCCGCGGGGATGACCGACGCCGAAACAGAGTATACCGCCGAGCTGTTCCGCACCCTGGCGGGTAAACACTCCCTGATGGTGGTGGAGCATGACATGGGTTTTGTTGAAACCATTGCCGATCACGTGACGGTGCTCCATCAGGGCCGGGTGCTGGCGGAGGGGTCGCTGCGCGACGTGCAGGCCAACGAACAGGTGATTGAAGTCTATCTTGGACGCTAAGGAGCGCGGATGCTTAAGGTTAATGAACTCAATCAGTATTACGGCGGGAGCCACATCCTGCGCGGGGTCAGCTTTGAGGCGCTGCCCGGCGAAGTCACCTGCCTGCTCGGGCGCAACGGTGTAGGTAAAACTACGCTGCTGAAGTGTCTGATGGGGCTGATCCCGGCGCGCAACGGGGAGATCCTCTGGCAGGGAAAAAATCTCACCC
>NZ_JBBCPK010000139.1:0-8176 GCF_037150775.1 Leclercia sp. M50 | reverse complement strand
ATCCGCGTCGTCTCGAAGCGTTTCCGCAGCATCAGTAAGAACATGCAGAACACGATGGGGCAGGTGACCACCAGCGCCGAGCAGATGCTGAAAGGCCATAAAGAGGTGCTGATTTTTGGCGGCCAGGAGCTCGAAACCAAGCGCTTCGATAAGGTCAGCAATAAGATGCGTCTGCAGGGGATGAAGATGGTGTCTGCTTCTTCCATCTCCGATCCGATCATTCAGCTCATCGCCTCCCTGGCGCTGGCGTTTGTGCTCTATGCCGCCAGCTTCCCGAGCGTGATGGAAACCCTCACCGCCGGTACCATTACCGTGGTCTTCTCGTCGATGATTGCCCTGATGCGCCCGCTGAAATCGTTAACCAACGTTAACGCCCAGTTCCAGCGCGGGATGGCAGCCTGCCAGACGCTGTTTGCGATCCTTGATTCCGAACAGGAAAAAGACGAAGGCAAACGCGTGATTGAGCGCTCAACCGGCGACGTGGAGTTCCGCAATGTGACCTTTACCTATCCGGGTCGTGATACGCCTGCTCTGCGCAATATCAATCTGAAAATTCCGGCAGGCAAGACCGTGGCCCTGGTGGGCCGTTCTGGCTCGGGTAAATCGACCATCGCCAGCCTGATCACCCGCTTCTACGATATTGATGAGGGTGAGATCCTGATTGATGGCCACGATCTGCGCGAGTACACCCTGCGGTCGCTGCGTAATCAGGTCGCGCTGGTCTCCCAGAATGTGCACCTGTTCAACGACACCGTGGCTAATAACATCGCCTATGCCCGGAATGAAGAGTACAGCCGTGAGCAGATCGAAGCGGCGGCGCGGATGGCCTACGCCATGGACTTCATCAATAAGATGGATAACGGCCTGGACACCATTATCGGTGAAAACGGTGTCCTGCTCTCCGGCGGTCAGCGCCAGCGTATTGCCATTGCGCGCGCGCTGCTGCGTGACAGCCCAATCCTGATCCTCGATGAAGCCACCTCGGCGCTGGATACCGAATCCGAACGCGCTATCCAGTCTGCGCTGGATGAGTTGCAGAAGAACCGTACCTCACTGGTGATTGCCCACCGCCTGTCGACGATTGAAAAAGCCGACGAAATCGTGGTGGTGGAAGATGGCTACATCGTCGAACGGGGCAGCCACGCCGACCTGCTGGCGCACCAGGGCGTATATGCTCAGCTTCATAAAATGCAGTTTGGCGAATGATCGCTCGCATCTGGTCCGGTGAGTCTCCGCTCTGGCGGTTGCTGTTGCCGCTCTCCTGGCTGTATGGCCTGGTCAGCGGCCTGATCCGCCTGAGTTATAAAGTGGGGCTCAAACGGGCCTGGCGCGCGCCGGTGCCGGTAGTGGTGGTAGGCAATCTCACCGCTGGCGGTAACGGTAAAACGCCGGTGGTGATCTGGCTGGTGGAACAGCTGACAAAACGCGGGATTCGCGTGGGGGTCGTCTCCCGGGGATATGGCGGCAAGGCGGAGCGCTATCCGTTGCTGCTGACCGCGCAAACCACCACGGCGCAAGCGGGGGATGAACCGGTGCTGATCTTTCAGCGTACCGGAGTGCCGGTAGCGGTTTCGCCGGTGCGCAGCGAGGCGGTGCAGGCTCTGCTGAACCAGACGGATGTCCAGATTGTGATTACTGACGACGGACTGCAGCACTACGCGCTGGCCCGGGATAAAGAGATCGTGGTGATTGATGGCGTCCGCCGCTTTGGTAACGGCTGGTGGTTACCTGCCGGACCGATGCGCGAGCGCGCGTCGCGTTTGCGGTCCGTGGATGCGGTTATCGTCAACGGTGGTACGGCGCAGGCGGGGGAGATCCCGATGCAGCTGCACCCAGGACTTGCCGTGAATCTTCTGACCGGCGAACGGCGCGACGTTGCTGAGCTTAACCATCTGGTGGCGATGGCCGGTATCGGTCATCCTCCGCGCTTTTTCTCTACCCTCGAAGCCTGCGGCGCCAAACTTCAGCGTAGCGTGCCGCTGGCCGACCACCAGGCGCTGAGCCTGGAGCAGGTTGCGGCGTTTACTGGGCCTGGTCAGACGTTGATCATGACCGAAAAAGATGCGGTGAAATGCCGCGCCTTTGCCCGGGATAACTGGTGGTATTTACCGGTTGATGCCCAACTGCAGGGTGAACAGCCTGAACAACTGCTCCAGGCGCTTATCGCCCTTGCAGGGCAGGTAAAAGAGGTTTCGCCCGCGCACTAACTGACAGGAAAAGGCATGGCTTTACCGCAACTCACGCTTTCAGCCGCACGTCATCTGCATCTTGCCGCCCAGGGGCTTTTGAAAAAGCCCCGTCGTCGCGCCCGACCCGCCGATATTCTTACCACCATCAAGCGCATGTCGCTGCTCCAGATCGACACCATCAATATCGTCGCCCGCAGTCCTTACCTGGTGCTCTTCAGCCGTCTCGGCCCCTATTCACCCGACTGGCTGGATAACGCCCTGCGTCAGGGAGAGTTGATGGAGTACTGGGCGCACGAGGCGTGTTTCCTGCCGCGCAGCGACTTTGCGCTGGTGCGTCACAGAATGCTCGCGCCCGATAAAATGGGCTGGAAATATAGTCAGGCCTGGATGCAGGAACATGCGGATGAAATAGAAAAGCTTATCGCCCATATTCAGGAGAAAGGCCCTGTCCGTTCCGCCGATTTTGAACATCCCCACAAAGGAACGAGCGGATGGTGGGAGTGGAAGCCGCATAAACGCCATCTTGAGGGATTATTCACCGCTGGCAAGGTGATGGTGGTCGAAAGGCGTAACTTTCAGCGCGTTTACGATCTCACGCATCGGGTGATGCCCCAGTGGGATGACAGCCGGGATATGCTGACCCGGGCGGCGGCAGAGGCCATAATGCTGGAAAACAGCGCCCGCAGCTTAGGCATTTTCCGCCCCCAGTGGTTGGCCGACTATTACCGCCTGCGTCAGCCCGCGCTGGCTCCCTTGCTTGAGCGCTGGCAGGCGCAGCAGCAGGTGGTCCGCGTCGAGGTGGAGACGCTGGGGGAGATGTGGCTGCATGCCGATCTGCTGCCTTTGCTTAACGAAGCGCAGGAAGGGAAGCTCACCGCAACCCATAGCGCCGTTCTCTCACCCTTCGATCCGGTGGTCTGGGATCGCAAGCGTGCGGAACAGTTGTTTAACTTCAGCTACCGGCTGGAGTGTTATACCCCGGCGCCGAAACGCCAGTACGGCTATTTCGTTCTGCCGCTGTTGCATAGAGGGCAACTGGTAGGGCGGATGGATGCCAGGATGCACCGCAAAACCGGCGAGCTACAGGTCATCGCCCTTTATCTTGAAGAGGGTGTTCGGATGAGCGTCGCGCTGGAGAAAGGGCTCGCCACGGCAATCAGTGATTTTGCGGGCTGGCAGGGGGCGACACGCATCGCGCTGGGCCATCTTCCTGACGGACTTTTTCACGCCTGTCGAACGGGCTGGGAAATAGACGCGGTCTGAAAAAGGAATATGGTAAACTTTACCGATTATTGATACGGAGGAACTATGGATCACCGTTTACTGGAAATTATTGCCTGCCCGGTGTGCAACGGCAAACTCTACTACAGCCAGGATAAGCAGGAGCTGATTTGCAAAGTGGATAGCCTTGCCTTCCCTCTGCGCGACGGCATTCCCGTCCTGCTGGAAACCGAAGCCCGCGCCCTGGCGCCTGAAGAGAGCAAACCATGAGTTTTGTTGTCATTATTCCGGCGCGCTTTGCCTCCACGCGTCTGCCGGGTAAACCGCTGGTCGATATCAACGGCAAGCCGATGATCGTGCATGTGCTTGAACGTGCCCGTGAGTCCGGCGCGGAGCGGATCATTGTCGCCACCGATCATGAAGAGGTGGCGCGTGCGGTCGAAGCGGCGGGCGGCGAAGTCTGCATGACCCGCGCCGATCACCAGTCCGGCACTGAGCGCCTGGCCGAAGTTGTGGAAAAATGCGGTTTCAGCGACGACACGGTGATTGTTAACGTCCAGGGCGATGAGCCGATGATCCCGGCGGTCATTATTCGTCAGGTGGCGGAAAACCTGGCCCAGCGTCAGGTGGGTATGGCGACGCTGGCCGTGCCGGTTCATAGCGCAGAAGAGGCATTCAACCCTAATGCGGTGAAGGTGGTACTGGACGCTGAAGGCTATGCGCTCTATTTTTCCCGCGCCACCATCCCCTGGGATCGCGATCGCTTTGCCGAATCCCGGGATAACATTGGTGACAGCATCCTGCGTCATCTGGGGATTTATGGCTATCGTGCAGGCTTTATCCGCCGTTACGTCAACTGGCAGCCGAGCCCGCTGGAGAACATCGAAATGCTCGAGCAGCTGCGCGTGCTGTGGTACGGCGAAAAGATCCACGTCGCTGTCGCGCATGAGGTCCCGGGCACAGGCGTCGATACGCCAGACGATCTGGCCCGCGTTCGCGCTGAACTTCGCTAATCCCCGTCATCCCCTCTTTTGAGGGGATTTTTTTGTCTCAATTTTCTGAATTTCTGCTACAGAATCTTCTCATGAGGGTGACATCCGCCTGCCAGACGCTCATTATAAAAGCAGTAGTCTTAATGGGGGTAATCTCAAATGGAACAGCTGCGAGCCGAACTCAGCCATCTGCTGGGTGAAAAACTGAGCCGTCTGGAATGTGTGCATGAAAAGGCGGATACCACGCTGTGGTCGCTGTACGACAGCCAGGGAAACCCCATGCCGTTACTGGCGCGAAGCTTCTCTTCACCGGATGTGGCCCGACAGCTGGCGTGGAAAATCTCCATGCTGGCCCGCAGCGGCACGGTAAGAATGCCGACCGTTTATGGCGTGATGACCCACGAAGAACATCCGGGCCCGGATGTCCTGCTGATTGAGCGTCTGCGCGGTGTCCCGGTGGAAGCGCCAGCCCGCACGCCTGAACGCTGGGAGCAGCTAAAAGATCAGATAGTTGAAGCGCTGCTGGCCTGGCACCGGCTGGACAGCGGAGGGCTGGTCGGCTCGGTAGACAGCACCCAGGAAAATCTCTGGCCCCTCTGGTACCGCCAGCGGGTCGAGGTGCTGTGGGGGACGCTAAACCAGTATCACAACACCGGCCTGACCATGCAGGATAAACGGATCCTGTTTCGTACCCGCGAGTGCCTGCCCACCCTGTTTGAAGGATTCAATGACAACAGCGTGCTGATCCACGGTAATTTTACGCTGCGCAGTATGCTCAAAGATCCCCGCAGCGATCAGCTGCTGGCGATGGTCGGGCCCGGCGTGATGCTGTGGGCCCCCCGGGAGTATGAACTGTTTCGCCTGAGCGAGAGCGGGCAGGCGGAGGATTTACTCTGGCACTACCTGCGGCGCGCGCCGGTCTCAGAGTCGTTCCTCTGGCGGCGCTGGCTCTATACGCTGTGGGACGAAGTGGCGCAGCTGGTGAATACCGGGCATTTTAGCCGCGCCAACTTCGATCTGGCCTCGAAATCACTGCTCCCCTGGCTCGCCTGACAGGCTCTTCAGCCACTGCCAGACGCGCCCGAGCGTCTCATAGCCCACGCGATCGCTGTGCATCAGCCATACCGGGGACGGAATGATCCGTTCCCAGGGGTTAAGCGGGGCGCTAATCGCCAGCTGGTTCGCGGGCGCGGGCAGGGGATGCAGACCCTGGCGTTCAAAGAAGATCATCGCCCGCGGCAGATGGGAGGCTGAGGTCACCAGCAGGAAGGGCGCATCGCCTATCGCCTGCTTCACCGCGGCGGCTTCCTCTTCGGTATCCTTTGGACTGTCGAGAGTGATGATCGCCTCGCGCGGCACGCCCAGCGACTGCGCCACGCGCGCGCCCGCTTCGGCGGTACTCACCGGATTGCTTTGTGCTGCCGCCCCGGTGAAGATCATCTTCGACCCGGGATTTGCCAGCCACAGCCGCATGCCTTCATTGAGGCGCGGCAGGCTGTTGTTGATCAGATTGGAGCTGGGAGCCCATTGTGGATCCCAGGTGTAGCCCCCGCCGAGCACCACGATGTACTTAACCTTCTCATTTCCCTGCCAGGTGGGGTATTTGTCTTCGACCGGGCGTAACAGCCCATCCGCGACCGGCTGCAGGCTCAGCAGCGTCAGCGCCAGCCAGCCTGCCGTAACCAAAATTTTGCCGCTTTTCTGATGGCGGCTGAACCATAGCAACCCCAGCCCCAGTGCGATACACAGCAGAAGAAGAGGGAGGGGAAGCATCATGCCGCCAATATATTTTTTTAGGGTGAAAAGCATCCTTTCTGGCTCCTTTTTTAACCATATAGCTGATGATTGTCAGCGATATTACACCAGAGAGGTTCATTCTCCGCCCGGCTGTGACAAAATAGCGGTTTTGTTGTAAGTGGGTGGAGCTCTCCCAATGCGGGATCGCAATTTTGATGACATCGCGGAAAAGTTTGCCCGCAATATTTACGGCACGACTAAAGGCCGTCTGCGGCAGACAATCCTCTGGCAGGATCTGGACATCCTGCTGGATGGGTTTGGCGACAAGAAACTGCGTGTCCTCGACGCTGGCGGCGGTGAAGGCCAGACGGCGATAAAAATGGCTGAGCGTGGGCACCACGTTATCCTCTGCGATCTCTCCGCTGAAATGATCGCCCGCGCTGAACAGGCCGCGGTGGAGAAAGGTGTGAGCGATAACATGCAATTTATACATTGTGCCGCTCAGGAGATCGCTCAACATTTGGAAAGCCCGGTTGATCTGATATTGTCTCATGCGGTGCTGGAATGGGTAGCCGAACCCCAGGCGCTGCTGAAGACGCTCTGGTCGATACTGCGCCCCGGCGGCGCGCTGTCGCTGATGTTTTACAACGCTAATGGCCTGTTGATGCGTAATGTGCTGGTGGGTAATTTCGGTTATGTACAGCAGGGCATGTACAAGAAGAAACGCCGTACGCTGTCACCGGACTTTCCGCGCGACCCGCAGCAGGTTTATGGCTGGCTGGAAACTTCCGGCTGGCAGATTACCGGGAAAACCGGCATCAGGGTGTTTCATGATTATCTGCGTGATAAACAGAAGCAGCATGAGTGCTTTGACGCCCTGACAGAATTAGAGACGCGGTACTGTCGCCAGGAGCCTTATATTAGCCTTGGCCGCTACATTCACGTCACCGCGCGCAAGCCGCAGAGCAAGGATAACTTATGAGTGAATTTTCCCAGACAGTCCCCGAACTGGTTGCCTGGGCCCGAAAAAACGATTTCTCCCTCTCGCTGCCGGTAGACAGACTCTCTTTTCTGCTGGCGGTCGCCACGCTGAACAGCGAACGGCTGGATGGAGAAATGAGCGAGGGCGAACTGGTGGATGCGTTCCGCCATGTCAGTGATGCGTTTGAGCAAACCAGCGAAACCATTAATGTGCGTGCCAATAACGCGATTAACGATATGGTGCGTCAACGTCTGCTGAACCGCTTTACCAGCGAGCTGGCAGAAGGGAATGCCATCTATCGTCTGACGCCACTGGGCATCGGCATTACCGACTATTACATTCGCCAGCGCGAATTCTCGACCCTGCGCCTCTCGATGCAGCTCTCCATTGTGGCGGGCGAACTGAAGCGTGCAGCCGATGCCGCAGATGAGGGCGGTGACGAGTTCCACTGGCACCGTAACGTCTATGCGCCGCTGAAATATTCAGTAGCCGAGATTTTCGACAGCATCGATTTGACGCAGCGCATCATGGATGAGCAGCAGCAGCTGGTGAAGGACGACATCGCCCAGCTTCTGAACAAAGACTGGCGGGCGGCAATCTCCAGCTGTGAAATGCTGCTGTCAGAAACCTCCGGCACCCTGCGTGAACTGCAGGATACGCTGGAGGCTGCGGGCGACAAGCTGCAGGCCAACCTGCTGCGCATTCAGGATGCCACCCTGGCCCAGGACAATCTGCATTTTGTCGATCGCCTGGTCTTCGATCTGCAGAGCAAGCTGGACCGTATTATCAGCTGGGGCCAGCAGGCGATTGACCTGTGGATCGGCTATGACCGCCACGTGCATAAATTTATCCGAACCGCTATCGATATGGATAAAAACCGCGTGTTTGCCCAGCGTCTGCGCCAGTCGGTACAGACCTATTTCGATGCCCCGTGGGCGCTGACCTACGCCAGCGCTGACCGCCTGCTCGATATGCGCGACGAAGAGATGAGCCTGCGCGACGAAGAGGTCACCGGCGAGCTGCCAGCCGATCTGGAATATGAAGAGTTTAACGAA
>NZ_JBBCPK010000138.1:0-8283 GCF_037150775.1 Leclercia sp. M50 | reverse complement strand
GGCTGCGTTTCACCAAAACGCTGGTACGCGAAGCGTTCAGTAAATCAGCTTGAGGAACGACGATGAACAACGTTGAAACCATCAAAGTGGTCCCGGCGCGCTATCCGCTGCGCACCGTGGGGGCGATTGTTGCGCTGTTTGTGCTGGCGGTGGTCATTCAGTCGGTAGCCTTTAACCCCCGCTGGGAGTGGGCGGTGTTTGCCCGCTGGTTCTTCGACCCGGTGATCCTCGAAGGGGTGGGGCAGACATTACTCCTGACCCTGATCGGCACCGCCCTTAGCGTGGTGATCGGCGGCCTGTTAGCGCTGGCCCGGTTGTCCTCCTCGTGGCTGTTGAGCAGCCTCGCCTGGGGGTACATCTGGCTCTTCCGCTCCCTGCCGCTGATTGTGGTCCTGATCATCCTTTACAACTTCTCCTATCTCTACGACACGCTGTCGCTCGGCGTGCCGTTTACCGGCATCACCTGGGGCAGCTTTGAGACCATCAACGTGCTGGGGCAATTCTCCACGGCGGTGGTCGGGCTGACGCTGGTGCAGAGCGCCTATACCGCGGAGATCATTCGCGGCGGCTTTTTAGGGGTCGATCACGGCCAGTATGAAGCGGCAGCCGCGCTGGGTTTACCGGCCTCTCGCCGCACCCTGCGTATCATTCTTCCGCAGGCGCTGCGCACCATTTTGCCTTCCGGGTTCAACGAAATCATCAGCCTCGCCAAGGGCACAGCGATGGTCTACGTCCTGGCCATGCCGGAGCTGTTCTACACCATCAAGATGATCTACAACCGCACCCAGGAGGTGATCCCGCTGCTGATGGTCGGTGCCGTCTGGTATCTGGTGATCACTACCGTGCTCTCGGCCATTCAGCATCTGGTTGAGCGAGGCCTGGCCCGCAGCGAGCGCCGTTCGGCGGTAAACAGCTCCCGCGCCACCCGTACCCGTTCCGTTACCACCCCAACCACACAGGAGCCCGTCCATGCCAGCCTCTCCTGAAGGACATATTTCCATTACCGGTGTGAGCAAGTTCTTTGGCCGCCACAAGGCGCTGGATAACGTCTCGCTGGAGATCCCGCCCGGCTCGGTAACGGTGATCCTCGGCCCGTCCGGCTCCGGTAAATCGACCCTGCTGCGCACCATTAACCACCTGGAGCGCGTTGACGAAGGCTTTATCCAGATAGACGGGGATTACATCGGCTATCGCCGCGAGGGCAACACGCTGTACGAGCTGAAAGAGAAGGCGATCCTCAAACAGCGGGTCAACGTCGGCTACGTGTTCCAGAACTTCAACCTCTTCCCGCACCTGACGGTGCTGGAAAACCTGATCGAAGCGCCCATCGCCCACAAACAGCTGAGCCGTAAAGAGGCCGTCGAGCGGGCTTACGAACTGCTGGACGTCGTGGGGCTGCGGGATAAAGCCGACGCCTGGTCGCGTCATCTGTCTGGCGGGCAGCAGCAGCGCATCGCCATTGCCCGGGCGCTGGCGTTGCGTCCGCGGGTGATCTTGTTTGATGAACCCACCTCGGCGCTGGACCCCGAACTCGTTGGCGAGGTGCTGGATGTGATCAAAAAGCTGGCCCGCTCCGGCACGACGCTGGTGGTGGTGACCCATGAGATCGGCTTCGCCCGGGAGGTGGCGGACCAGGTGGTGTTTATGGTCGACGGCAAAATCGTGGAGCAGGGCAGCAGCGACGAGGTGCTGAACCGTCCATCTCACGCCCGAACGCGACAGTTCCTGTCCAAAGTACTGTAAGGAGTGAAGATGAAAAAGGGATTACTGGCGTTGTTCATGGTGGCATCCACAAGCCACGCCGCGATTGATTTGCAGGCTAACGAGCAGCCATTACCGGTGACGGTGGACAAGCAGGCGGTGGCGAAGATCCCCGCTAACTACAAATTTGTCGAACCGGGCACCCTGACGGTGGCTATTTCGGCGCTCAACTCGCCGCCGCTGGCATTGCTGGCAAGCGATAACCGCACCCGCATCGGCAGCGATCCGGATATCGCCAGGCTGCTGGCGGGCAGTCTCGGTCTGAAGCTCAAGCTGGTGCCGACCGCGTGGGAGGACTGGCCGCTGGGCATCACCTCCGGGCGCTACGACGTGGCGCTGGTGAACATTGCGGTGACCGAGCAGCGTAAAGAGAAGTTTGATTTTGCCACCTATCGCGTCGATAACCTGGCCTTCTCGGTAAAAACCACCAGCGAGGTGCAATCGATTAAAAGCGCCGCCGATCTCTCAGGTAAAAAAGTGATTGTCGGCTCCGGCACTAATCAGGAGCGCATTCTGCTGGGCTGGAACGAGGAGAACAAAAGCGCCGGGCGGGAGCCTGCGCTGCCGGTCTACCTGACCGACGACGCCTCCGGCAATCTCTATATTCAGTCCGGCAGGGCGGATGTCTTCTTCGGCCCGCAGTCGGTTTCGGCCTATAAAGCGGCGCTGACCGGCAAAACCCGGGTGGTGGGTTTAGGGCCGAAGAAGGCGTATGTGGCGACCACCACCAAAAAGGGGAACGGACTGGTATACGCCTTACAGGCCGCCCTCGACGGGGCGATCCAGCGGGGAGAGTACCAGAAGGTGCTGGCGCGCTGGGGCGAGCAGGGCGAAGCGGTGACGCAGTCGGAGGTCAATCCGCCAGGCATCACCTACTGATGCTGCTCTACACTTAGGGTTTTGACCCTGAAGTGGAGCGATCATGATCAAAGTGTATGGCGTACCGGGCTGGGGTTCAGCCATCAGTGAGGTGATGCTGACCCTCGCCGACATTCCGTATCAGTTTATCAACGTCGACGGGTTCGATAAGCCGGGGGCAACCCGTGAGCTGCTGGAAAAACTCAACCCGCTGTGTCAGGTGCCAACCCTCGAGCTGGAAAATGGCGAAATCATGACGGAGACGGCGGCGATCGCGCTGATGATCCTCGATCGTTGCCCGGATCTTGCGCCTCCGGTTGGACGCGCGGAGCGCCAGCAGTTTCAGCGCCTGCTGATCTGGCTGGTAGCTAACGTCTATCCCACCTTTACCTATGCCGACTACCCGGAGCGCTGGGCACCGGACGCCCCGGAACAGCTACAGCAAAACTGCCGTGAATACCGGAAATCGCTCTACCTGTGGCTGGATAATCACCTTAAAGCCACCCCATACGCCTTTGGCGAGCAAATCACGCTGGTGGACTGCTACCTGTGCGTGATGCGTACCTGGGGACCACGTCCGGACTGGTTCGCTGCCAATACCCCGAAGATCACGGCCCTCGCCGATAGCGTGTGCAAGCTCCCGAAACTGCACAAGGTGCTAAAAGACAACACTATTCTCTGCTAGTCTGGAATGCTCATTCAAAAGGAGCCCTGCACATGCCACACGTTGATATCAAATGTTTCCCGCGCGACCTGAACGACGAGCAAAAAACCGCCCTGGCGGCGGATATCGCCGAAGTGATTACCCGTCATCTGAACAGTAAAGATCGCGCCATTTCCGTAGCCCTGAACGAGGTCGCAGAAGCTGACTGGAAAGCGCAGGTCTGGGACAGGGAGATTGAGCCGAAGCTGGATGAGCTGATTAAAAAGCCGGGTTATTCGATGTAAGCCTTTTGCCGGGCGGCGGCCTACAAAGGCTTAATTCGTAGGCCGGGCAAGCGCCGCGCCGCCCGGCACACAGCCCGCACTGAGCTAAACATACAGCTCCGGATGCGCTTCAAGCATCGCCAGCATATTATCCCGAATCTCATCCTGCGCCCCGGCCATCCACACCGCCTCCAGCGGCATCCCCATCTGCTCCGCACCGTTCAGCTGCACAAATTTCACGCCCGGCATCAGATAGCGACTGCTCCAGGCGGGCACAATCGCCAGCCCAATGCCTGCTGCCACCAGGTTGATAATGGTCTGCTTCTCATCCGCCATCTGTGACACTGTCACCTCTATTCCGGCGTGATGGAAAAGATTCATGGTCAGGTCGTGGCTGTGCGGGCGCGAGCGCCGCTCCGGCAGGATCATCGGCATCCCTTCCAGCTCCGCGATATCGACCTTCTCCCGGTCGGCAAACGGATGGCTGGCGGGCAGAGCGAGAATTCCCGGCTCATTGCATAAAAATGCCCGGCCAAACTGGGCGTCGAGCTGCGCGGGCGGGCGGATAAAGACCAGATCCAGCCTGCCGCTTTTCAGCTTCGGCAGCAGATGCACGGTCTTATCTTCGAACAGCTGGATCTCCACATCCGGGTAGTGCTGGCGGAAGAGATGCAGCAGTCCGGGCAGCAAACCGATGGCCGCGCTGTCGATAGTTCCGACGCGTAAAAGCGGCTGCGACCGGCGTGGATTTTGACGAAATTGCAACATAATCGCGTCGGCATGGGCGAGCAGCTTTCGTGCCTCTTCCCGCAGCAAGACGCCGTTCTCCGTGAGCGCCACCCGGCGGGTCGAGCGGGTAAACAGCCGCGTGCCAAGTGCCTCTTCTAAAAGACGAATATTCCTTCCCAGGGCGGAGGGCAGCATATCCAGGCGCTGGGCCGCCTGACCGAAATGCAGGGTTTCGGCTACCGCCAGAAAACAGCGCAGGTGTTGTAGTTCCATTTTGGGTCGCTCGCGATTATTGCATTTTTTTGTATAAACCGATGCGCATGATCATGCAAGAAATATCAGCATACTCATCAGGGCAGCCCGACTGCGTACCCTACAAAATAATTATGAGGAACACCTCACATGACCTGCACAATCGAACAACGGGTAATGCGCAAAATCACCTTGCGCATCGTACCCTTCATCATGCTGTTGTACTTCATCGCCTTCCTCGACCGCGTGAACATCGGTTTCGCGGCGCTCACCATGAACGCCGACCTCGGCTTCTCCCCGGCAGTGTTTGGCTTCGGCGCCGGGATCTTCTTCCTCGGCTACTTCCTGTTTGAGGTGCCCTCCAACCTGATCCTGCATAAGGTCGGGGCGCGCATCTGGATTGCCCGGGTGATGATCACCTGGGGGCTGGTCTCCGGCGGCATGGCTTTTGTCCAGGGCACCACCAGCTTCTACACCCTGCGTTTTCTGCTTGGCGTGGCGGAAGCGGGCTTCTTCCCGGGGATCATCCTCTACTTAAGCTACTGGTTCCCGGCGCAAAAGCGCGCCCAGGTGACGGCCATCTTTATGGCGGCGGCACCCATCTCCACCGCCCTCGGCTCGCCCATCTCCGCGGCGCTGCTGGAGATGCACGGCATGATGGGCTTTGCCGGCTGGCAGTGGATGTTTGTTCTCGAAGCAGTACCGGCGGTAATCCTCGGCGTGGTGGTGCTGTTCTGGCTCACCGATCGCCCGGAAAAGGCGAAATGGCTCAGCGAAGAGGAGCGCGGCTGGCTGATCGCCACCCTGCAACGCGAGCAGGCGGCGAAACAGGCCACGGCCCAGCACAGCGTCTGGAAGGGGCTGCTGGATAAACGCGTTCTCGCGCTGTCGCTGGTCTACTTTGGCACCTCCGCCGGGCTCTATACCCTGGGCATCTGGTCGCCGCAGATCATCAAAACGCTCGGCGTCTCCTCCATGACCGTTGGCCTGCTGAATGCGATCCCTGCGGTGCTGGCGGTAGCGGCGATGGTGCTCTGGGCGCGTCATTCCGACAGAACAGGTGAGCGCTCTTGGCACGTGATTGCCGCCTGCATCGTGGCGGCGGCAGGGCTGTTTATGGCGGGCAGCACGGCGAGCATCGTTGGGGTGATCCTCGCCCTGACCATCGTTAACTGCGGCATCAGCGCCTCTAAGCCACCGCTGTGGAGCATGCCAACCCTGTTCCTTTCTGGTTCGGCGGCGGCGGCGGGGATTGCCACCATCAACTCCCTCGGTAACCTGGGCGGCTTCGTCGGTCCGTTCATGATTGGCCTGATTAAGCAACAGACCGGCAGTTATACCTGGGGACTGTGGTTTGTCGCCGGGCTGCTGATCCTCTCTTCACTGGTGGTGCTGTGGCTATCGGCGTCCAGCCGCAAGGCGCAGGCCAACGAAACATTAATTCAGTCAAAACATTAATTTAAGGAAAAAACCATGAAAGATTACGCCATTGCAGCCATCCCCGCAGACGGTATCGGCCCGGAAGTGATCACCGCAGGGGTTGAGGTCTTACACGCGCTGGCCCAGCGTCAGGGAGATATGCGTTTCACAGTACATACCTTCGAGTGGGGCTCGGACTACTACAAAACCCACGGCGTGATGATGCCGGAGGATGGCCTGGAGCAGTTAAAAGCCTTTGATGCCATCTATTTTGGCGCGGTGGGCGCGCCGGACGTGCCGGATCACATCACCCTGTGGGGGCTGCGCCTGCCGATCTGCCAGGGCTTTGATCAGTATGCCAACGTGCGGCCAACCAAAATTCTGCCGGGCATTCAGTCCCCGCTGCGCAAGGCGGTACCCGGCACCCTCGACTGGGTGATCGTGCGTGAGAACTCGGAAGGGGAATATTCCGGCCACGGCGGTCGTGCGCACCGCGGCCTGCCGGAAGAGGTGGGCACCGAGGTGGCGATCTTCACCCGCACCGGGGTAACGCGCATTATGCGCTACGCCTTCCGCCTGGCGCAGTCCCGTCCGCGTAAGTTGTTAACCGTTGTCACCAAGTCTAACGCCCAGCGCCACGGGATGGTGATGTGGGATGAGATCGCTGCCGAAGTCGCCCGCGAATTCCCGGACGTCACCTGGGACAAGATGCTGGTGGACGCCATGACCGTGCGCATGACCCTCCACCCGGAGTCGCTGGATACCATCGTGGCAACCAACCTGCACGCCGATATTCTCTCCGACCTGGCGGGGGAGCTGGCGGGCGGTATGGGGGTTGCGCCGACCGCCAATATCGACCCGGAGCGGCGTTTCCCGTCGATGTTCGAACCGATCCACGGCTCGGCGTTTGATATCACCGGTAAAGGCATCGCCAACCCGGTCGCCAGCTTCTGGACTGCGGCGCAGATGCTGGAGCATCTGGGGGAAGGGGAAGCCGCTGCACGCCTGATGGCGGCGGTGGAGCGGGTCTGCGCCGAAGGGATCATGACCCCGGACGTGGGCGGCACGGCCAACACCCGCGAGGTCACCCAGGCGGTGATCCGCGCCATTGCAGAAGGCTGATCTATGGCACAACACGACGACAGCGTCCTGCGAGGGGCGCTTACTGAGATCTTCATGGCGGCGGTGAAAAGCGCCGACCCCCATGAGGCGCTGATTAACGCCCTGCCGGAGAAACCGCGCGGGCGCTGCATTGTGGTGGGCGCCGGGAAAGCCAGCGCCGCCATGGCCGCCGCGCTGGAGGCCGCCTGGCCGGATGTGGATCTACAGGGCGTGGTGGTAACGCGTTACGGGCACGCTGTGCCGACGGAAAAAATCCGTATCGTCGAGGCGGCGCACCCGGTATCCGATGCCATGAGCGAAGTGGCTTCAATGCTGATGATGGAGCAGGTGAAGCACCTCACCGCCGACGACTGCGTGATTGCGCTTATCTCCGGCGGGGGATCGTCCCTGCTGGCCCTCCCGCGGCAGGGCATCACCCTGGCCGACAAGCAGGCGGTGAACAAAGCGCTGTTGAAGAGCGGGGCGACCATCAACGAGATGAACACGGTGCGCAAGCAGCTGTCGGACATCAAAGGCGGACGTCTGGCGCTGGCGGCGCTACCTGCCCGGGTGATTACGCTTATCATCAGCGACGTACCGGGTGACGATCCCCAGAGCATTGCCTCCGGCCCGACGGTGGCGGACAGCTCCACGCCAGAAGAGGCGCTGGAGATTATCGCCCGCTATGGCCTGAAACTGCCGGAGCCGGTAATGCGGGTGCTACGCACCCCGCGTGCCCCGGTGACGACAGCAGAGATTGACGAGGATATCCGCCTGATCGCCACCCCCTCCGGCGCGCTGGCCGCTGCCGCAGCCGTGGCGCAGAAGATGGGATACACCCCGCTGATCCTGGGGGATGCCCTGGAAGGGGAAAGCGCGCAATTAGGTATCGTGATGGCCGGGATTGCGAAATCCGTGAAACAGCACGGCCTGCCGGTAAAAGGCCCGGCGGTGCTGCTGAGCGGTGGAGAGACCACGGTGACGATTGGCGATACGGGATGTGGCCGCGGCGGGCGCAACACCGAGTTCCTGCTGGCGCTGGCCTGTGCCCTGAAGGGCGAGGCGGGAATTTACGCCATCGCCGGGGACAGCGACGGGATTGACGGCACCGAGGATGCGGCGGGAGCGATTGTCACGCCGGATACGCTGGCTCGCACCGCCCTGGATGCTAAGGCGATGCTGCGCGGGCATGACAGCTATAGCTACTTTGCCGCCGCAGGCGATCTGGTGGTGACC
>NZ_JBBCPK010000137.1:0-8445 GCF_037150775.1 Leclercia sp. M50 | reverse complement strand
GTCGCGGTCCGTGGCGACGGATTTGACCGCTATCGCGCCGTGTGTCGCAGGAACCGCCCGCATCGCCTCATCCCAGGCGCTGGCAAAGTCCGCCGACGGACCGGCGGCAAGATTGATATCCAGCGGGAACGTGTTAACCACGCAGAGGTTACTGCATAGCGAAAGCGTCAGTTTCCCGCGCAAACGCTGCACCTCATCGGTGGTGATTTCCAGCGGAAACACCACCCGACGGTCGTAGCCGACCGAGCTAAAGCCAGCGGAAGTAAAGCGCACGGGACGCGGCCAGTGCCACTGGGTAGTGGCCTGCGACGCCCACTCTATTACCGGTCGAAAGCCGCCGTCGCCGGGAGTTCGCCAGTAGGTTTTCCACCCTTCATCAGGGGTAACATCCAGCAGCAGGCGAACTTTTCCCTCTGCTGGCGCATCGTGCCAGACCTGCACCTGAGCGTGGGCATTGTCAGGCGTCATCGGCCAGCCCGGTACCGCAGCGCAGGCCGCGGACAGGCTGAACAACAGGAACCACAGGCTCCTGAAAAGCGTTTTCATAGTTTTCTCCGTGAAAAATTGACTAAACAGGCACTGCCATGTCAGTCACTCACGGAAAACGCAGTTTTTGAGATGTATTCGAAGAAGTGGAGGACGGAAAAGGATCACCGGCCTCGGCAGGACGCTGATTTTGATCAGCACCGCTAAAACGAGAACCAGCAGACCGGGTAACAGCAGAAGATTATCAAAATGAAGGGGTTGGGCGGAGAGCAGCGAGTGGGCGCTCAACTCGCAGGGGGACAACCCAGGGGAGGAGAGTTCCTGCGGGCTATGTTCAACGCTCAACGAGAGCGTCGCGGCTTTGACCTGCATATGGTGCAGGATAGCGGCCCGCTGGGTCAGACAGATCAGCATGACAACACAGGCAACGAAAAGCAGCGCGAGGGCTCTCAGTTGCCTGTTTTTATGTTGAGTCGGACCGGTCAGGATAGTCATGGGCAATGAGAATAGTGAGCGTCGCCTCTGCGGGCAAGGGGCAATTTGTAAAGTAATGCCAACCGGCGCGCTCACCCCTCTTCCAGGATCCCTTTTACCCACTGGCTGAACGCCACAATCCCCGGCCGATTCAGGTTTTCCCGGGGCATAATGAGATCGTACCCGCGACCGGCGGGGATCGCCTGCCCAAAGGGCATCACCAGCTCCCCCGCTGCAACGTACTTTTTAATCAGCCGCTCTCTTCCCATTGCGATGCCGCAACCACCGACCGCCGCCTCAATCGCCATCTGACAGTTATTAAAGCCCATGAAATTCTCCTCCACCGGCAGGGGCCGGTGGGTCGCCTGACACCATTCGCGCCACTCGGAAAAGAGGTCCTGCGAATCCACAGACTCAGAGGCGTGGAGGAAGGGAATATCCGCCAGCCAGTTCGTATTGGCCTGAATTTTAGCGTTTAACGCCGGAGAGCAGACAGGCACCAGCGCCTCGTCGGCCAGACGTTCGCAATAGAGGTCCGGATACCTGAGATTGCTGTAGTAAATCGCCGCATCCACCCGCTCAAGGTTGAAATCCACCAGCCCGGCCCGGACCCGAAAATTGACATTCAGGCCAGGCCAGCGCGCCCGAAATTCCGCTAACCGCGGCACCAGCCACAGGAAGGCAAACGTAGGGGGAAGCCCCACGGAGAGTGTGCCGCGGAGTCCCTGAACGCGGATATCTTCGATCTCGTCATTGATGCGCTTTAGCGACAGAGAGAGCACGCTCAACAGTCGCGCCCCTTCATCGGTCAGCTGCAGCTTTCGGGTCATACGGATAAACAGCCGAAACCCCAGCAGGGTTTCGAGATGCCGTATCCGCTGACTTACGGCGCCCTGAGTCAGGTTGAGCGTATGCGCGGCCCGCGTAAAGCTGAGGTGCAGCGCCGCCACTTCAAACGTATGCAATAGTGCCAGCATGTTTTCCTGGGCAAACACAGCTGTTATCTCCTTCTGTTACGCTTCATGCATTAATTGAGCTAATGCATACCCCTGAAACGATCGTTTGTCCAGCAACGCTCGCTGCCTTTTAATCGGCTGTAACAGATACATCAAAAAGAGGAACATCACGATGAAAGGTCTGAAGATCGTTGTTATCGGCGCCGGTTCAAGCTACACCCCGGAATTGATGGAAGGCATCATTAAGCGTCAGCATGAATTTCCGGTTCGCGAGCTGTGGCTGGTGGACATCGAAGAGGGTCGGGAAAAGATGGCCATCATCGCCGGACTGACCCGCAGAATGCTGAAAAAAAAGGGTCTGGATATTCCGGTTTATGAAACGCTGAACCGTCAGGAAGCCCTGAAAGATGCCGATTTTGTCTGCTCCCAGTTCCGCGCAGGCTGTGTGGATGCGCGCATCAGCGATGAGCGTATTTCCCTGAAATACAACATGATTGGTCAGGAAACCAACGGGCTTGGCGGCTTTGCCAACGCCTGCCGGACCATTCCTGTCGCCCTGGAAATCGCGGCGGAAATGGAGCAGCTCTGCCCCGACGCCTGGCTGCTTAACTTTACCAATCCCTCTGGCATGGTCACTGAGGCGATTCTCAAGCACAGCAAAGTACGCACCGTTGGGCTGTGCAATGTGCCAGTGATTATGCAAAAAGGGATCGCGAGTTTGCTGAATGTCAGCGACGTCAACGACTTTGTCCTTCAGGTCGCCGGGCTCAATCACTTTATTTTCGCGCGCCATATCTGGCATGAAGGCCGCGATAAACTGACTGAGGTTATCCAGGCGATTGCAACAGGCCACGATCCGCTGATCCCACGCAATATTCCCCCTTTCAAATGGCCGGCGGGTTTACTGGAAAAAATGGGGATGATCCCCTGCCCTTACCTGCGCTACTACTACATGAGCGATGACATGTATCGTCAGGAGCTGGGCGAGGCCCAGGGAGAAGGCACCCGTGGCGAAGTGGTAAAAGCGCTGGAAAAAGCGCTCTTCGACATCTACCGCAATCCCGACCTGGCTGAAAAGCCAAAGGCGCTGGAAGGCCGTGGCGGCCAGTACTACTCGGATGCCGCCTGCGAGCTAATGAGCGCAATCTACAACGATAAGCGCATCATTATGCACGTTAACACGCGCAACAACGGCACCATCGCCGGTCTGCCGGATGACTGCGCCGTTGAGGTCAGTTCCATGATCACCCGCTCTGGCCCTGTTCCGCTTAACGTGGAGCCTTTCCCGGAGGATACGCTACGCCTGATTCAGCTGATGAAGAGCTTTGAAGCGTTGACGATCGACGCGGCCATCACCGGCGACCGCCACACGGCGTGGCGCGCGCTGGTCATTAATCCGCTGATTAATAGCGGCAGCGTGCTTGAAAAGGCGCTGGCAGAGGTGATCGAGCATAATAAAGCGCTGATGCCTGCGTTCCATCAACACACATAATTCGCAGAGATCAAACGGTCTAACGCAAAACGACAAGTTCTGTCAGATAATGACATAACAGGTCGTGTGCCCGCCGGGGTCAGGGCGACCCCGGCGGGCACACGCCTGACGACCCTTTACCCGACCGACATCTCTACCCGCCTGCCCAATTTACGGGCTAACCCTTGTGCACCGTCGCGCATTACCCGGTGATGATTCCAGCGAAAAACGGGAGCGGCCAGCGGCGCGAGCAGGTTCATCCAGCGGGTAGTGGTGCGGATATCCCAGTCATACCTGACGAACGTGTTGCCCTCGTGCTCAGAAAAAGACCACACGCCGCGCCCTTCCACCTCACCGCTGGCTTCCCCTTCCAGCAGCGAGAGCGGCTGAATGGTGAGCACGTGGATATCAAAGGTTAACCGATACGGAAGCGCCCCCTTCCAGGTATAGCGATGCAGGGCGCCAATTCCCCGGGCATCCCCTCTCTTTAGCTCGATAACCTGCTCCAGGCTTCCCCACCATTCGGGCCAGACATCGGGATGCGATAAAATCGCCCAGACCTCCTGGAGCGAGGCCTCCACCCGCCAGAGTGTGGAAAAGGTATAATCAGCCATAGGGCACGCCTTCCAGTGATTGTCTCCTGCATTACGCTTCAGTATGTCGGATAACCGCTAAACGTGCAGGATTGACTGTGGCGGATTCTACATGAGATGCGCCGCCATCTGCCGGGCATCCTCTCCGGCCGGTAAACGGATCGGCGTATCCGGATCCGTTGCCATCTGCCAGATGGCTTTTGCCACATCCTCGGGTAAGGTTACGCTCGCATGCGCATCCTGCATGCCCTGAAAGACACGCTCGCTCAACGCGGCATACTCTGCGGGAATCGATCCCATGATCCGTTGCGCATTTTCGCCGAAACGGGTCGCAGGCGAACGCCCGGGCAGCACCAGGCCCACGCGGATATTAAACGGCGCAAGCTCAATTGCCAGAGATTCGGTGAACGCATTAACCGCCGCCTTACTGGCGGTATAGACCGCAAGCAGCGGCAGCGGTTGAAGGGTCACCGCAGACGTGACATTCACGATCACCCCTGAACGACGTTGTCTGAACTGTGGGAGTACGGCCCGGGTCATGGCGAGGGTGCCAAGCGTGTTGGTTTCAAAAATGTCTCTGACCGCCTCCGGGGAGACACCTTCCAGGGCGTTTAACATCCCCACCCCGGCGTTGTTGACCAGAACATCGACGTCGCCGGCGTCAGCGATCGCCCGATCTATGCTCGGCTGCGAAGTGACATCGAGGCTCAGGAGACGTAAACGATCGCTCCCGGGAAGAAGATTCTCCTGCGGTGTGCGCATCGTCGCAATCACCTTCCAGCCCTGCTCAAGAAAATACCGTGCGGTTTCCAGACCAAAACCTGATGAACAGCCGGTAATCATAACCGTTTTCATAATCACTCCTGCGTGTGGTTTGCCTGAGCACATAATAGACAGCCCTGACTGGACGATATATATTCAAAAGTCCGTCATTCTTTAGCAGGAGTCCGGAAATGAGCGATCCGTTAGCCGAAGCCATCGCCATGTTAAAGCTCAAAGCGGTGCTGACAAAAACGGTGACCGGCGCGGGCGCCTGGCGGGTCCGCCGTTCGGATGAGGGGTTGTCATTCTATTGCGCTGTGCTTGAAGGGGCGTGCCGCCTTGAGCGCGAAGGCGATGAGCCCCTCACGCTGCATGCCGGTGATTTTATTTTAATACCCGCAGCCTACAACTTTGCGTTGACGAGCCTCGTCCCGCCTGCTTCGCCAGGTGTCGATACTCTCCCCATCGAAGTGGCAGAGAGACATTTCCGGCTCGGCGATCCCCATGCTGACCCTGAAATGCTGGCGCTGGTCGGTCACTGCATGTCTGAATCACCCGATGCGGGTTTGCTGGTTTCACTGTTGCCCGGGCTTGTGTTTGTGCGTGATGAAAAGCGTCTTTCGCTGCTGGTCGGATTGTTAAAGGATGAAGCCCAGGCGCAACGCTCCGGAAAAGCGTTCATGCTGGCGCGCATGCTGGAACTGCTCTTTATCGAGGCTATCCGCTCTGGCACATCCCTCGCCACGCCTGGATTAGTGCGTGGTCTGGCCGATCCCCGTATCGCCCAGGCGATACGGCTGATACATCAGGAGCCTGCCAGAAAATGGACGGTGCAGGCGCTGGCCAGTCGCTGCGCCCTCTCCCGCTCGATGCTGTTTGAGCGCTTTACGGAGATGACCGGGGTCACGCCGATGGGATACCTGCTCTCCTGGCGCATGACCCTCGCCATGCAACTGCTGTGCGATACCGGCGTCACGGTCGCCGAAGTGGCAGAGCGCACGGGTTACGGCTCCGCCAGCGCATTCAGCGTGGCATTTACCCGCTATGTCGGTGTGCCGCCGGGGAAATATGCGCAGCATCGCGCGGCGGTTAAACATGTCGGGCTCGCCGACACCGGTTAACCACAGAGCGGGGATTGTCTGAGCTGGGCATCAATTTTCAGGCGGCTCTCCTCGGTCGCCGGGTTAAACACCAGCATCGCCAGATCCGGCCGCCCCTCCACGGCAAAGGTTGAGAATTCAAGCTCTATCGCGCCGGCCTGGGGATGATAGATACGCTTCACCCCCTCGCCGTGACTGGCGACATCGTTACTCTGCCACCAGGCAGCAAATTCCGGGCTCTGACGGGAAAGTTCGGCAATCAGGCTGGTGGTTTCCGGCGATGTTCCCGCGCGCGCCACGTCAGCACGAAACGCGTAAACCACCAACCGCGCCACCGCCTGCCAGTCATCCTGCGCCCGGCGTACTGCCGGATCGGTGAACAGGCGGCGCAGAACGTTACGCTCTGTTGCGGGCAGACGCGCATAATCGGTTAAAACGCATGCGGCGGCGCGATTCCAGGCAATGACGTCCCAGGTAATGGTTTTGACGATCGCAGGGATGCTCAATGCATCCAGAACCCGCTGTAATCGTGGCGCGATTTCGGCAGAAACGGTGAAACGGGTGCCGGGCGGATGGCCGAATGCCAGCATAAACAGGTGCTCGCGTTCCGGTGAGGTCAGGCGTAGCCCGCTGGCGATACGGTTAAGTACCTCCCGCGACGGCGCACCGCCGCGTCCCTGTTCAAGCCAGGTGTACCAGACCGGGCTGATACTGGCGAGCTGAGCAACCTCTTCACGGCGCAATCCGGGCGTGCGTCGCCTGCCCGGGCTAAAGCCAAAGGTGGCCGGATCGAGGCGTAAACGTCGCGCCCGCAGAAAATCGCCCAGTGACTGCATAGCAGTGTGCATCGTCGTCATCCTGTTAAGGTTTATACCCTGATAATGTCTCTACTTTTCTCGTCTGACTATAGCGCTACTCTGTTCCGGAACCCTACTCTGGAGGTGTGTTATGCGAGTTTTTCTTACCGGCGCAAGTGGCTTTATTGGCTCCCGGATCCTCACTGAACTGCAGGCGGCCGGACATCAGGTTATCGGTCTCGCCCGCTCGGAGAGCAGCGCGCAGGCGCTCAGGAATGCGGGGGCGGAGGTTCATCGTGGAACCCTGGATGACCCCGATACGTTAGCGGCGGGCGCACAGCATGCGGAGGCGGTCATCCATACGGCTTTTGATCATGATTTTCACCGTTTCGTCGAGAACTGTGAAAAGGATCGGCGGGCTATCCATGCCATGGGCCAGGCGCTGAAAGGCAGCGATCGCCCGTTGATTATCACGTCAGGAACCGGCATGGGCGATGACACCGCCACGGCATTAGCGCAGGAAAAGCACTTTAACGCCGGGAACAGCCATCCCCGGGTGGCAACAGAAATTGAAGGCAATGCGCTGCTTGCTGAAGGTGTTAATGTGCAGGTTGTGCGTCTGCCACAGGTGCATGATACCCGGCGCCAGGGCCTCATCACCTGGTATATTCAGCACGCGATTGAGAAAGGCGTTGTGGCCTGCACCGGTGAGGGCGATAACCGCTGGTCGGCGGCGCACGTCAGCGATGTCGCCGCGCTCTACCGACAGGTGCTGGAGCGTGGCGAAAGCGGTCAACGCTACCACGCCGTTGCCGAAGAAGGGGTACCCCTCCGGCAGATCGCCGAAATCATTGCCCACAAGCTCGATCTGCCGTACATCTCGCTCCCCTCCTCAGAGGCTGAAGCGCATTTTGGCTGGTTCGCCATTTTCGCCGCCATAAACCTGCGCGCCTCCTCCGCCTGGACACGTCAGCAGTTGGGCTGGCATCCCACCGGCCCCGGCCTGCTCGAGGATCTGGAGAATATGGATTACGCGCCGCTGTTATCCTCCCGCTAGCCACCCCGCCCGGCGTCACCGTTGTGACGCCGGGAAAACGCCCTACCGGTTATACGCCCAGTCAGCCGTTGTTAAGCGGCGCATTCGCGACCGAGCCGCCCTGCTGACCCGTCGCGCCAAAAACCAGAATCACAGAAGCGTTGTTCATTGTTGCGTACTCCCGAAAAAGGTTGGCGTGTCATTCGCCTCAGTCCAGCGATAGTGCCCATGTTCATCAACACTCAGCCAGCCGCAGGAGGAGCCAGCGAAATGGGCGCTACACCACAGGGCGTTATGTTCCGCACACCATGCCATCGCCCGACGCCGTGACTTTTCTGCCTCGTGATGGTCGCTGCAAAACACCGAATTCCATTCCGGGTGGCTAAACTGCCACGGTGAATGTGCAATATCCCCGGCAAAGAAGGCATATTCGCCGCCCGCGGAGAGGATCAACGCCGCATGATCGGGGCTGTGCCCGGGCATGGGGGTATAAGAAATTCTGCCGCTAAATACCGGCTGCGCGGCCACATCAACGGTTTCCAGCAGGCCCGCGTCAATCACCGGCAGCAGGCTGTCGAGCCATAAATTCCGGTAGCGGTCACTGTTTTGTACCCGAATAAGCTCTTTCTCAGAGCAGATATAACGCGCGTTGGGAAACATCGGCACCCAGCGGTTATCCCGTCAGAGCGTACCGCTGTCGATCCACAGTTGGGTCATACGTACTCCCGACGATATTATTGTGATTGATACCGGCACCGGTAATGGCCGCG
>NZ_JBBCPK010000136.1:0-8573 GCF_037150775.1 Leclercia sp. M50 | reverse complement strand
ACGGTGTCCGACACCGCAAACGCCTCGCTCTGGTCGTGGGTCACATACAGCGAGGTGATGTTGAACTGCTTTTGCAGCTCGCGGATCTTATCCCGCATGCTGCGCCGCAGGTTGGCGTCGAGGTTACTCAGCGGCTCATCAAACAGCAGCACTTTAGGTTTGAGGATCAGGGCGCGGGCGAGCGCCACGCGCTGCTGCTGGCCGCCGGAGATCTGATCCACATAGCGGTCTTCGAAGCCCTCCAGATCCACCATCGCCAGCGCCTCTTTGACGCGGGATTTGATCTCCGCGCGCGACACGCCGAGCATCTTCAGGCCGTAGCCGACGTTCTCCCCCAGCGACATGTGCGGGAAGAGGGCGTAAGACTGGAATACCATGCAGATATCACGCTGCTGAATGGAGCGGTGGGTCACGTCTTCGCCGTCGATGAGGATCTGCCCGTCGGTGGGCTTTTCCAGTCCCGCCACCAGACGCAGCACCGTGGTTTTGCCGCAGCCGGAGGGGCCGAGCAGGGTCACCATCTGCCCCTGGGGGATCGCCAGGTTGATGTTTTCAATCACCGTGTTGGCGCCAAAGCGCTTGGTCACGTTACGCAGTTCAACGAAATGTTTCTGAGTCATAGTGTTACGCCTGGTTTTTGGCTTTTGAACGGGAGATACGCGCCTCACCGATGAGCCAGTCAAAGAGGAAAATGATCGCCAGCATGACCACAATCAGGATCGAGCCGTAGGCAATCGCCACGCCGTATTCACCGTCTTCCACGCGGTTCAGAATGTAGGCCGTTGCCACCCGGGTATCCGGCGTGACGAGGAACACAATGGCGCTGACGGTGGTAATGGCGCGCACAAAGCTGTAGATCAGCGCCGACAGAATGGCCGGGCGCAGCAGCGGCAGCAGAATGTGCGTAATGGTGCGCAGGCTCCCGGCGCGCAGGCTCAGCGAGGCTTCGTCCAGCGATTTATCGATCTGGCCCAAACCCGCGATCCCGGCGCGAATGCCCACCGGCACGTTACGCATCACCATGGAGATAATGACGATGGCGGCGGTGCCGGTCAGGTACACCGGGGCGCTGTTAAAGGCGAGGATGTATGACACCCCCGCCACGGTACCCGGTACCGCAAAGCAGAGCATGGTAGTGAACTCGATGGTCTTTTTACCCCTGAACTGCTGGCGCACCACCACCCAGGCGATCAGCAGCCCGAAGGCGGCGGTGATCGGCGCGGCGATCCCGGCGTAGAGCAGGGTATCAAGCAGTGAAGGCCACGCCCCGTCGCTCATTCCCTGGCCGAAGAGCTTGATAAAGTTATCCAGCGTCAGGGTGTAATCCACCCCCCAGTTGACGGTAAAGCTGCCGTAGAAAATGCTGCCGTAGAGGAGGGCGTTAAAGGCGATCCACACCGCCAGCAGGGCAACCACGCTCCACACCAGGGTGACCGGCAGGGGCTGGACGTCGCCGCGGTAGGACTTGCCGGAGACGGTGACGTAGGAGCGCTTGCCGATCCACATATACTGGATGCAGAAGACCAGCAGGGAGAAGAGCAGCAGGAAGGCGCCGAGGGTGCTGGCGGCCTGGTAGTCGAGCTGAGAGCCGGTGATGTAGAAGTAGATCTGCGTCGCCAGCACGTCGAAGTTACCCCCCAGCACCAGCGGGTTACTGAAGTCGGCCAGCGACTGGACGATGACAATCAAAAAGGCGTTGGCCAGCGCGGGCTTGAGCAGCGGGACAAAGACGCCGTTAAAGGTCTGCCAGCGGCTGGCGCGCAGGGTGTACGACGCCTCCTCCAGCGACGGATGAATGGTCTTGATCGCCCCGTCGAGGATCATAAAGGCCATCGGCGTAAAGGCCAGCACTTGCGCCAGCCAGATACCGGTGAAGCCATACAGCCAGTTGGTATTGGTCAGCCCAAACCAGTCCACCATCAGCTCCGTAATATAGCCGGAGCGACCCATCATCAGCGTCACGCCGAGACCTACCACGAACGGCGGGGTAACAATCGGCAGGATGGAGAAAATACGGCCAATAATGGCGCTGCGTCTGGCGATGCGGGTGGTGTAGATCGCCAGCACCAGGCCGAAGAAGGTGCAGCCGATGCCGACGGCGATCGAGAGCAGGATCGAGTTGATGATCACCTGGATGATATGCGCCTGGGAGAGCACATTCATAAACGCCAGCGGCGCGAACTCCCCGGCGTCGTTGGTGAACATCGGAATAAAGATGGCGATGCTCGGCCAGACGATAAAGATGCCGATCAGGGCGACGATGGTAATCAGCGAGCCGATGACAAAGCGGTCGCCGCCCAGCCACTCGAGGCGGGTGAGGGCCAGGGTCATGATCGCCCCCAGCGCTACAAACAGCACGATGGTGGCGTAGCCCAGGCCGCGTCCTTCGAGGGTGGCGCTGATGACCACAAAGGCCATGCACAGCAGCGCCCAGCCGGCGTCGAGGTAGTGGCGGCTACGCTGCTCGCGCTTCGCCTCGGTGAACGGGCGCACCAGCAGCAGGGTGGGGAGCAGATACCACAGCCAGCTAATGTTGAAGTGTGACCAACTGTAGGCGTCGAGGATCTCGTCGCCGGTGGACTCCAGCAGGCCGTAATCCAGGCTCCAGCTCGGCAGCAGGGCAAACGCCAGCCAGCTAACAAAAACCCAAAGGAAGACCGCATCCCGTTTTTTTACGGGATGGAGAGCGAGTGTCTGTGACATAGGTATTCCGGTGTTGTAGGCCGGGTAAGCGTAGCGCCACCCGGCAAAGGAGCAATAGCGGGCTTATTTACCCATCTTCACGTCGCTGACCCACTTGTTGATCAACGCCTTGCGCACATCCGTGGAGCCGTACTTATCCATGTCATAGCTGATGAGCTTCAGGTCATCGAGCTTCAGCGAGTTCGGCGAGGTCTCTGCGGTGGTGTTGGTCAGGATCTGATAGGACTTGCCCTGCTTCCACGCCAGCTCCTGGGCCTCTTTCGACAGCACCCAGTCCACGAAGAGCTTCGCGTTCTCTTCGTTGCGCGCCCCCTTCAGGATGCTGACGCCGCCAATCTCATACCCGGTGCCTTCGCACGGGGAGATCAGCTCCAGCGGCGCGCCCTGTTCTTTTTCCAGCGAGTAGTCGTGCAGGAAGCCGATGCCGATGGCCGTTTCACCGCGGGCGGCGTTACGCGCCGGGGCGATGCCCGATTTGGTGTACTGGGAGACGTTGCCGTTCAGCTGTTTGAGGTAGTCGAAAGCCTGGTCTTCCCCCCAGAGCTGGACGAAGGTCGCCAGCGCGGTGTAGGCGGTGCCGGAGCTTTGCGGATCGGCAATCTGGATCTCGCCTTTGTACTCCGGTTTGGTCAGATCTTTCCAGCACTGCGGCACCGGCAGGTTCTTCTCTTTCAGGCGCTGGGTGTTGACGCCAAAGCCCAGAATGCCCACCTACACCGCAGAGGAGAGGTTGCCTTTCACCTTGGCTGGATCGCGGAATTTCTCCATGATCTGCTCCAGGTTTTTCGATTTGTACGGCTGCAGCAGCCCCATCTCACCGGCCTGAGACTGCGGGTCCAGGGTGCCGCCGTACCAGACGTCAGCCTGCGGGTTTTTCTTCTCGGCATCCACTTTCGCCAGCGTACTGCCGGAGCCGTTGCGGATAAACGAGGTTTTGACGTCGTACTTGTCGCCAAACGCTTTGGTTTCGGCCTCGCACATTTCGTTGGTGGCGCTGCAGTAGACCACCAGGCGGCCTTTGGCCTGTGCGGCACCGGTTAAGGTTGCCAGCGCGATCCCGGAAGCAATGAGGGTAGAGAGAAGCGTTGTTTTCATTATTCAGCCCTTTTTATGACGTTATGTGACTGCGAGAAGCGGTGATGCCCGCCATCAGCAGCGGCATCAGGAGTAAACCCATCAGTACGGCGGCGATGGAGAGCAAACTGAACATTCCCGACCAGCCGTAGCGTTCGATAACCTGCGACAGCGGCCACCCGGCCAGCGCCGCCCCCAGATAGGCAAACACGCCAAGAAAACCGGTAATCGAGCCTGCTGCCTGCTTGTGCCCGCACTCCACGGCGGCAAGGCCGATGAGCATCTGCGGACCAAAGACAAAAAATCCCACCGTAAAAAAGCACATCGCCAGCAGGGCGTAGTGGTGAACCGGGGCCAGCCACAGGGCGGCGACCGACACCATCAGCCCCAGCGTGAACAGCAAAATCATCGGCGCCCGCTGGCCGCTGAACAGCAGATCCGACCCCCATCCGGCGAAGAGTGCCCCCAGCAGGCCGCCCACCTCGAACAGCATCACCGTGGCGTTGGCGCTCAGCAGGTTTACCCCGTGGCTCTCCGCCAGCCAGATGTTGCCCCAGTCGTTGAGGGCGATGCGGATCAGATAGACCAGCACATAGGAGGCCCCGAGCAGCCAGATCATCGGGTTTTGCAGCATGGTGGTGCGTAACATCTGCCACAGCCCCATCGGCGGGCTCTGCTGCTCCTGGCGCAACTCCAGCGGATCGTTGCGCCACTCCCCGACCGACGGCAGACCCTCTTCCTGCGGTGTGCCCCGCAGTTGTGTGGTCAGCCACAGGCCGAGCGAGATACTGATGATCCCCGGTGTCAGCATCGCTGCCTGCCAGCCCCAGCGATGGGCGGCGAAGGCACAGATCAGCGGAATAATGGCGCCGCCGATATTGATAGAGGTATTCCAGCATCCCCACCAGAAGCCGCGCTCGTTGCGCGAATACCAGTGGGTGAGCAACCTGGCGCAGGGCGGCCATCCCCATCCCTGAAAGAAGCCGTTCAGCGTCCAGATAAACAGCAGCAGGGGCAGGGAGTCGCCGAAGGCGAACAGCACGTTCAGCACCCCGGTCGCCATCAGGCCGATGCCCATAAACGCCCGCTGGCCTTTACTGTCATGCCACAGTCCGGCGGCAAATTTCGACAGGCCGTAGCTGAGGTAGAACAGCGATCCGATCAGGCCGATATCGCTCTTGCTTAATCCCAGATCTAACTGCAATGCGGGCAGCACGTAGTTAAGGCTTTTGCGCGTCAGGTAAAACGCGGCGTAGCCCGTCGCCATGCAGAGCAGCAGTCGCGGGCGCAGCCTGCGGTAGCGTTGAGTAACCTGTTCAGCTGACAGTGCGGGCATGGCGTTCTCCGTTTGTAATGACTGTATGAAAGCGCGACGAAAAAGGGATGAGAGAAAGTCTGGCGTGACTAAGACTTTTTCCTGGTTAGCGGTGTGTTTGTTGCAAAACTGTGGGCAGGTTAACAATTACGCGTGTGCCGCCCTGGGACTCCAGGGTGAACTCGCCGCCCAGGGCATGCACCCGCTCGCGCATCCCCTGGATGCCGAAGCCGGGGATCTGCTGCATGCTGATACCGTTGCCGTTATCCTTAACCTCCAGCCGCAGCTGGTTATCCTGCTCACAGAGCAGGACGCTGACCTCGCTGGCATCGGCATGTTTGCTGACGTTATTCAGCAGCTCCTGGAGTAAGCGATAGAGGGTGAAGACCAGGGTTTCACTCTGCGGCGGAGCGGTGAGCCGGTAGTCAAACCGACACTCAATGCCGCGCTCGGCAAAGGCGAACTCGTTCACCAGGTGGTGCAGCGCCTCGTTCAGGGAGAGCTCGTCCAGCACCGGGGGGCGAAGCTGGCGCAGCAGCTGGCGGGTGGAGTGGTGAATGCGGCGGGCCAGCTCGTTGATCTGCCCGGCGGCCTCTAACGCCTGCGGATTATCCCCCGCCCGTTTTACCAGCTGGGACTGGATCTGAATGGCGGTGATGTTCTGCCCAATCTCGTCGTGCAGCTCCCGGGCCAGGTGCTTGCGGGTATCTTCTTCGGTATGGATCAGCTTTTCGGTCAGCTCGCGTCGGGCCTGCAATTCTGCCTCCAGCCGACGACGATAGTGATCGAGGTTCATCGCCAGATGTTGCTGGCGGCTGATAGCGATCCCCAGCCCAATCCCCAGCAGCGACTGGGTGGCGAGAAAAATTTCCAGCTCCAGCAGATCGCTGAACCCTACGCCGACCTGACGGGCAATGGTGATCATCATGCTGCCCAGCAGCCCGGAGAGCACGCCCCCCTGCCAGCCAAACTTCCACGCCATCACCACGTTGGGCAGAAACACCACAATCAGCAGCAGCCGCTCCAGGGAGGGGGAGAGCACCATCTGGGTGCCGATACCGATGATAAAAAAGAGGCTACACCAGATGATAAGCGAGGTGCGCAGCGGCGGGTTGCTGGTATCGAGCCCCAGCAGATGGTAGCGATGCTGCTGGCGCAAAAACTCAAACACGAGGTAGACGAACGGCGTCAGCAGCACCCCGCCGGTAAAGGAGGCCAGCACCAGCAGGGTGGCCGGGCTTTCAAGGAACGGCGCCAGGATCAGGGTCTGGAGCAGGGCATTGAGGGTCACTGCCGCGATCAGCAGCGACAGACGCTGCCAGTAGAGGGGATAGCGGTGCCAGTAGTGCTGCGCCAGCCATGCACAGACGGTGCCCATCAGCGGCACCACCAGCATCAGGTGATGAGTCAGCAGCTGTTCGCCGTGCAGCCAGAACATCGCCGCCAGCGGAGGGAGGATCAGCGCCGGCCAGAAGCGGCGCGAAAGCACGATCAGCAGCGCCAGATAGACGCCCTGAGGCAAAAACAGCGCCGCCTGCTGCCCGTTGCGGGTGAGGTAAAAGCTCAGCGTCCACAGCATCAGCCAGCCGGTGCCCCAGGCCAGCATAATAAACAGCGAGAGGATGATGTGCCGCAGGGAGCGCCGCATTAGTGGCCCGTCAGCAGCTGGTGATCGAGGGCAAAGTGCACCAGCTCAATGGTGCTGCTGCACTGCAGTTTGCCCAGCACGTTGGCGCGATGAACATGGACAGTTTTGTGGCTGAGCTCAAGCTGGAAGGCAATCTCCTTCACGCTTTTGCCCTGGACCAGCAGCTCGAACACCTCTTTCTCGCGCGGGGTCAGTACCGCCAGCGCCTGTGATACCGGCTCACCGCCGCGCAGGGCTTTAACCGCATCGGCACACAGATAGTGGCCGCCCATGCCGACGGATCGGACCGCTTGGACCAGCTCCTCCGGGCCGCAGCGCTTGGTGAGATAGCCGCTGGCCCCGGCGTCCAGCGCGCTCTGCACAAAGGCGGGGGTGTCGTAGATGCTGAGGATAATGGCGCGAAATCCCGGGCGCTGCTGGCGCAGGCGTTTGAGCAGGCTCAGGCCGTTCTCATCGGGCATGGCGACGTCGAGCACCGCCACATCGATGGCCTCGCGGCTAAGGGCGGCCCAGGCCTCTGCGGCGCTGCTGTACTGGCCTTCCACCACCAGATCGTCTTCCAGATTTAACAGCTGGGCGAACCCGGAACGCACCACCACATGGTCGTCCACCAGCACCACTTTGATCATCTCAGATACCTTTACGAAGTCATTCGCCTATGATGCCTGTCAATGGTTGGCTGGCAATTGTGCAGCTGCGGTTATGTAACGGATGTAACAAAATTGCAATATTGCCGGGTGACGATTGCACCTTACCCATCCTGCAAACCATCAAAAAAAACAGCTCACATCATAGGCCGGGCAAGGGCATACGCCGTTCGACATAAACCAAGATTATTAATCTGCGCGAAGATTATTTTTAATATATATTAATATTCTCTTGTGTATTATTTGAGTGAATATTGGATTGTCATTCAATCGTTAAATCCTATTCCACTAATAGCATTTGCCAATAATTAATGTTGATTGCTGTCAACAAAATTCCCCGACGCCCTTTTATGATGAACCCGCCAAAAATATAAAACCAATTCTTATTATGGATGCTCTTTTTCTGAGGATGGAAAATGAAGAAATTAACCCGTATTGCTGCACTCTGCGCTACAGGTGTGGTGGCCTGTTATCTGGGGTTGTCAGGCTACGTCTGGTATCACGATAAAGCCCGTATTCAGGAAAGCGATGTTCAGCTCTCTGCAATAAAAGAAAATAATCAGATTTTGAGTCTGTTTCGTGAGAAAGGATGTGATTATTGCCATACCCCTTCCGCAGCATTACCTTTTTATGCCTCATTTCCGATAGCAAAACAGCTTATGGAATATGACACCCGCCTTGGCTATAACTCTTTTAATCTGGAAGCGGTGCGCAGCGCATTAATTGATGACCGTGCCGTGTCACAAAGCGATCTGAATAAAATCGAATGGGTGATGCAGCATCAGACTATGCCGCCGACACGCTATGTCGCACTGCACTGGGCCGGGCAACTGAATGACGATGAGCGCCTGCTGCTCCTGGACTGGATCAAAAAGCAGCGTGAAAGCCATTATGCCCGCCTGGACGTGGCGGCTGCCCATCGCAATGAGCCGGTGCAGCCGGTGCCTCGCGCGTTACCGGTTGACGCAGACAAAGTTGCCCTCGGCTTCCGCCTGTATCACGACACCCGTCTCTCCGGGGACAGCACGCTCTCCTGCGCCAGTTGCCATTCCCTGAACGCGGGCGGTGTGGATGGGCGACAAACTTCCCTTGGCGTTAATGGGGCGGTGGGGCCGATCAACGCGCCAACGGTCTTTAACGCCACCTTTAACGTGGAGCAGTTCTGGGATGGTCGCCCCGCCGATCT
>NZ_JBBCPK010000135.1:0-8592 GCF_037150775.1 Leclercia sp. M50 | reverse complement strand
CTGGTAAAAAACGCCGGCACCAAGGGGAACCCCACTGGGTGCGCGCCAAAGGTACGCCGGCTTATCAGAATGACCCGCTTACCGGCCATAACCCGGTGCGCCAAATTCCCGCCCTGCCAGAGAAAGATGCCCGTGAAGCCGTCTATGAGGGGGTGCGTAATAATCAGGTTAAAGGCCACCGCTTTTATAAAGGGGTGCTGGTTCGCCGGGGACTATTTTCCTTTCTCTCGCTTTTCAAACGGCTCAGCACGGCAAAACGGATTAATTACTCCCTTGGGATAACCGCCCTGCTCGCCTTTGCCGTTTCTTTATCTCTCCCCGGCGGATTAATTCAAATTGCGGCGCTGGGGCTCCTTTTTATTTTGCTGGGGTTGTTTCTTAATGCCCAGATTTGTCGCCCGTTAAAAACCATTGTCAAAAAGATGCAGTGCGTGGTTTCCGGGCGCAAAACGGACTATACCCATTTTGAACGTGTCGACGAAATAGACTTAATGATGCGACTGGTTAATCAGTCCGGTTTAAACCTCAATTCACTGGTGGATGATGTGGGGACGCAAATCAGCGGCATTCGCGCTATCAGCCAGCAGGTGGCGAAGGAAGGCGATGCCCTGCAGGCGCGTTCCGAAGAGACGGCGGACGATCTCCAGCAGACGGCCGCGGCGGTGGAAGAGATAGCCAGCGCGGTTCAGCAGACCGCAGATACGGCAGAACAGGCTATCCAGATGGCGGACCAGACCAGCGCCAGCGCGTACCGTGGCGAAGCCGTGATGAAGCAAACCATCGGCGTGATGCAGTCGGTATCAAAGGATAACGGCCAGATCGTCGATATTATCGCGGTGATCGACCGGATCGCCTTCCAGACCAATATTCTGGCGCTCAATGCCGCGGTGGAAGCGGCCCGCGCCGGAGAAGCTGGACGCGGTTTTGCGGTGGTGGCCGCCGAGGTGCGTAATCTGGCCCAGCACTCTGCGTCAGCGGCGAAGGAGATCGCCGCGCTTATCGAGAAAAACGTCGCCAGCGTCAATGCCGGGGTGGATATGGTAGCGCAGACCGAAGCGCAGCTGACCACCATGATTGGCAACGTACTCAACATGTCATCACTTATTAAGGAGATAGGACACGCTACCCAGGAGCAGACCCAGGCCCTGAGCCTGATTAATGAGTCCATCTCCCGTATCGGGGTAATGACCCATAACAATACCGGGATGGTCGAGCATGTCACTCAGGCGGCCAACCACCTCACCCAGCGCACCACCCGCCTGCAACAGGCGATTGCGGTGTTTGGCGGCTAAAAGTGATGGGGTAAGACGATAAAAAACAGACGGTGGTCGCACGCCAACTGAAGATGACTTGATGGAAAGCGCATTCAGGTTAAGAATATGTTAAACCATGCGTAATCAGACAGATACCTGTCGCTGTTTTCCACAAGGGAAACCTGAATGAGTGATAAACTGCCAGACGAAAGAGTGAATACCCGTTCCGCCAGAAACAGCGGCTTAATCATTATGGCCAGGTTTATCTCTGATTTTGGTGCTTTCCTGAATATGGTTGTGCTGTCCACCTATGTGTACTTGCTGAGCCAGAGCGTAACGCATGTGAGTATCTTTCTGGCCTGCCGGGTGACGGGAGGCATCATTGCAAGTGCTGTCGGTGTGCCTTTTTTTCGCCGCTTTCATGGCCGCCTGCCTTTAGTGGCTTTTGATGTTATACGCGCTGCGCTGTTAGCCTCGCTGTTAATTTTGCCTGAGACGACCCAGCTTTATATCTTGCCTTTGATTGCACTGGGTATTGGGCTGGGAAATTCGATGTTCG
The DNA here is from genome assembly GCF_037150775.1 of Leclercia sp. M50. NCBI lineage: Bacteria > Pseudomonadati > Pseudomonadota > Gammaproteobacteria > Enterobacterales > Enterobacteriaceae > Leclercia > Leclercia sp. M50. The sequence goes on along the minus strand of NZ_JBBCPK010000135.1, from coordinate 6,780 downwards.
CTATCGGGCTTAACAGTCAGCTGCCCTTGTGGATTGATGAGTCCCGACGTGTATCCACCAACGCCTGGCTAACCTCTGCCTCTGCGACGGGGGCGGTTACGGGTAGCCTTGTATCCGGTATTCTTCTGGCGACCAGCGGCTACCAGATTGTATTTGCCGCGAATATTGTGACTTATCTGGTGGCGGGTTTGTGCGTACTGCCGTTACGCTTTTTGGTGCAGCCTGTTGCTGATGAGTCAACACAGCAGCGTAAAGAGTGGCGAAATCTGGTCACAGGGCTTCGGACGGCTCCGCTGTTAGCAGGCATGTTGCTGGTAACCATGGCCGATACCCTGGGCAGTGCTGCCCATAACGTAGGCTTTCCCATTATTTCTGCGCTTTTTACACCCGCATCAGCCGGGAAAACAATGGGGCTTTTGCTGGCAGTCTGGGCCAGTGGGAAATTCGCCGGGGCGCGTCTGGCAAACTACCTGTTAGTGCGCTGCGAGATGCGTACAGATCGGCTGTTTTTTTATGGCGTGGCGTTTATGTCCCTTGGGTTTTTCTTTACCTTTCAACAGACAGCCCTTCCGCTGGCACTGATGTTTATCGCAGTGGCCGGGGTGGGAGATGGTCTGGCGGACGTCAGTCTGATCTCGCGTATTCAACGCGAGCCTGAATCATTAAGGCTGCCTGTTTTTAGCCTGATGACGCTGCTGCAAATGACCGGATTTGGCGTGGGTATGTTAATTGTCGCGCCATTCTATATCTGGTTTACCCCCGCGCTGGTTATTGTCATTTTTCATGGTATCCCGTTACTGACATTAGCTGCCGTATTGCTGTCTGTTCGACGCCCGTCACCCAAAAAGGCAGAACAGCACTCTGATATTTGAACAACACGCGTGAATATCGGGTGCAAGGCATGAGATCGGGGTTTGACTAATACGCAGTACCGATCCCGGCAAAAATGGCTAACCCGGCGAAAAGGTCATATCTTTTTAAAGCGATAACCGCCGCCGGGAGCCTGGATGAAAGCAGCGAAACTGACATCAGCGTATTCCTTACTCGCCTGGGGGGCGCTCTACTATCTCCTGGGATGGCTGTCGCTCTGTCTCGACGGCCCCGACATCCGGACGGCTTTTATCTGGCTACCTTCAGGTGTTGCCGTCACCGCCTTTTTGCTGAGTGCAAAAAAGCAATGGCTCGCGCTGTGGCTGGTTCTGTTTATTGCCCGTCTGGTGCTGGGGCTGACCTTTCACCATACTTTTCACGTCTCCCTGGCGCTGGGGGCACTTTCACTAACCAGCCATCTGGGGATTGCCTGGTCGGTGCATCACTTTTCACGGCATTACGATCGGCTGCATAAGATCGTCACCTGGACGATTGCCACGGTCGTCTTCAGTACCCTGAACGCGCTCGCAGGGACGATCTGGCTCTCTTCTCTTGCCGGCACCCTTCAGATGAGCTGGTTCTGGCTCGCCTGGGGCGCCAACGTTACCGGCACGCTGTTTGTCACCCCGCCGCTGATGGACCTGCTGGCCCCGGGGGATAAAGCGGCGCGGCGCGAGTCGCTGTTGGGGGTCTGTTTAGTGTTCGCCATACTGCTGGCGACTCTGTTCATCTTTAGCGACGTGCCCGATCGCGGCGACAATATCGCCCTGATTTACTCCCTGGCCTGCCTGCCGTTGATCCTGCTGACCGCAACCACCGTGGTGTGCGGTGATCGTCTGGCGTCGCTGGCCTTTATTCTCTTTAGCGCGGTGGTTATCTACGCCTCATGGCGGGAGACCGGCCCCTTCTATTTTGCCCGCCTGACGCCGGAAGAGTCGATACTGCTGGCACAGTGCTACCTTTCCGCGGCCGCCCTGCTGCTGGTCTTTATCCGCGCCCAGAAAACACACCGTCCAGGGGATGGCCGTTTTCAGGGCGTGGCATACTCTTTGGATCCTGAAAGCGGTCGTCTGCTCTGGGAGTCTCATGCCGACCCGCGCCTCAGTGCCGCATTAGCCCCTCTCACCAGCCGGGAAGCCCTGCTCGCCCGGGTTCCCGATGCAAAGCAGAAGCAACAGATGGTTGCCCGCTGGCAGGCGGTGGCGCAGGGTCAGCCCGTAACCGAGCCCTTTCGTTTTAGCCTGGCGCTGGCGGACCGCCCACCGGTGTCGATAACAGAGCGCAATATGCTGCTGATGGCGGATAAGGATCGCCCGGTAATTGTCGCCTTCTGGTCCGGCGAGAGAGGTAGCCTGTTTCAGACCACGCCGCAGGAGGAGGTTTAACGATGCTGCAGATCGCCTTTTTGCTCGCCGGTGCGGCATTTGTCCGGAAAGCGGCACCTTACTTTATGCTGGCAGGTGTGCTCTGGGGCGGGCTTGGGCTGGCCATTTTTATCGATGGTTTGCAGGGCGGGCTGCACTTTCCGCTGCATATCTTTGGCCTGTTTCTGCTGCTCGACAGTCTGGTATCCCTGACATTGGGGTCGGCGGCGAAAGGAACCCAGCGCGGCATCTTTTACTTCAAGGGCGGTCTGTTTCTGCTCATCGCCATGTTGATTTTATCCGGACGCCACGACGGCACGCTGGCGCTGGCCATCGTCTTTGGGCTGGCGTACTTCATTACCGGCCTGTTCACCATCGCCTCTGCCGTGGTGGTGCGCTTTACCCACTGGCGGCGGGCGCTGCTCGCCGGGGTGGCACAGATCCTGTTCGCCATTTTTCTGTTCCTGCCCTTTCCAACGCAGCATGATGGCACCGTCTCGCAGTTTATCGGCATGGTCATGCTCACCGGCGGGGTGCAGTCGGTGCTCCTCTCCCTGCGGATGCGGCAGGTCCGTCATGGCCGCTCGGTGTTTGATATTCTCGCCCCGCAGACGTTGATTCCCGCCCGGCGCGAGGCGCTGCCGCCCACCGTGACAAACACGCCGGGCAATCAGCTGATTGTGCATGTCTGGACCCCGGAAGGATCGGCAAAACAGCAGACCCTGCCGCGCCCGGTTATCAACCGCTATATCGCCGCCGTGGATGCCAACGGGGTGATATCCACCGGCCATGCGGCGCTGGAGTGCCCTCCCCACCTCTACATCAGCCTCTATCCGGCAGCGGAGATCGACCGTTCCCCCTCCGAGTTTTTTAATCTGCTTAAAGCGGTGGAAGCAAATACCGTGGCGGGGAAATACCAACCTGACTATCGCTATGAGGCGGGGATCTGGTGCGAGTCCGACCGCAAAATCCACTTCTCCATTTTTAATGCGGCGTCGCTTAACAGTTTCTGGACGCAGTACCGCCAGACCGAAACCTATAACCTTACCTGGCGCAACTGCTCCAGCAGCGTGGCGTATGCCCTTGAAGCGGCTCTGGATGGCGTGTTGAAAGAGCGCTGTACCCGGGGCGGTTTTTTGCGGCTGCTGCTCATTCCGGAGCTGTGGATCGCCGCGCAGCTGCGCAAACGCGCCACCAATATGGCCTGGACGCCCGGGCTGGTGCTTGACTATACCCGGGCGCTGCACGCCATTGTGCATCCCAATGGCGTTTCGCTGATCACCTTTATCAAAAACCGATTTTCTACATCTGCGGATACTGCTCGTCGGTGACTTTCTCCAGCCAGTCCACCGGGCTGCCGTTCACCGCTTCGGCGATGGCGATATGGGTCATCGCGGTCTGCGCGCAGGCACCGTGCCAGTGCTTAACGCCCGGCGGGATCCAGGCGATATCGCCCTGATTCAGGACTTCAGCCTCTTTACCCCACGCCTGTAGCCAGCCGCGACCCTGGGTAACGATCAGCGTCTGCCCCAGCGGATGCGTATGCCACGCGGTGCGCGCTCCGGGTTCAAAAGTGACGGTCGCCCCGCCCACTTTCGCGGGCTCGGTGGCCTGAAAAGGTGCGTCGATACGTACGGTGCCGGTAAACCAGGCCTCTGGTCCCCGGACGGAAGGTAATGAACCGCTGCGGATAATTTTCATGCTGACTCCTCGTTTGCTGTTGCGTTAACAGTAGCGCATGCCGGTGGGGAGGATTAGACTGCATAATCAGAAAGGAATGATGAATCAAATTCATATATGCGGAAATCCTGATGCTGAAAGAGAACTTTAACGACCTGCTGTCATTTATGGTGGTCGCCCGGGAGCGCAGTTTTACCCGCGCTGCGGCCCAACTTGGCGTCTCCCAGTCTGCCCTCAGCCATGCCATGCGCAACCTCGAAGCCCGGCTGGATATACGCCTGCTTACCCGAACCACCCGCAGCGTGGCCCCAACCGAAGCGGGCGAGCAGCTCATTATGCGCTTAAGCCCCCACCTGCTGGAGATGGAACAGGCGCTAACCGCGCTGCGCAATATGCGGGATATACCGGCGGGTAATATCCGCATCACCGCAGGGGAACATGCGATGAGCGCGGTGCTGTGGCCGGTGCTCAAACCCTTTATGGTTCAGTACCCGGACATCAATGTGGAGGTGACGATAGATAACGGCCTGACGGATATCGTCGACGGGCGTTTTGATGCCGGGGTGCGCCTGGGGGAGCAGGTTGCGAAGGATATGATTGCGGTGCGCATCGCGCCGGACATGCGGATGGCAGTGGTCGGCTCTCCGGACTATTTTGCCCGCTACGGAGAACCGCAAACCCCCGAGCAGCTGGCGGATCACCGCTGCATCAACATGCGCCTGCCGACGCGGGGTGGCCTGTATGCCTGGGAGTTTGTCCATAAGGGAGAGGAGATCCGCGTCCGGGTAGAGGGACAGCTTATCCTGAATAGCCTGCCCCAGCGTCTGGATGCCGCACAGGCGGGCCTGGGGCTGGCCTATGTCCCGGAGGAAACAGCGCAGGAGGCCATCGATCGTGGGCGGCTGGTCCGTACGCTGGAGGCATACTGCCCGGTGTTTGATGGCTACCATCTCTACTACCCCAGCCGCCGCCAGCACACCACCGCCTTTGCCTTACTGGTGGCGGCGTTACGTCGAAACTAGCCTGTTATCCGGCACAAAATATTTACTTCAGCATGCATCACTTTCACGCCGTTATTTTTTGCGTCGTTTATTAATTGCAGGTAGGATGCTTCGCCATGTTTTGCCTTATCCATACGCAGAATGACTGGAAAGGCAGAATATTTCCGCGCGAGAGCAATCGTTTGTATTGTCGACCGCCGGTTATGGACACGATGTTCTTGATTCAGACAGGCAAACAGGTAACTCAATGAAAACAAGCAATAAAAGCGCAGCCGATCATCACGCTGCGAAACGTCGCTGGTTGAACGCCCACGAAGAGGGCTATCACAAGGCGATGGGCAACCGTCAGGTGCAGATGATTGCCATCGGCGGCGCTATCGGTACCGGGCTGTTTTTAGGTGCAGGCGCACGTCTGCAGATGGCTGGCCCGGCTCTGGCACTGGTCTATCTGGTGTGCGGGATCTTCTCCTTCTTTATTCTGCGTGCCCTTGGCGAGCTGGTGTTACACCGTCCGTCCAGCGGCAGCTTCGTCTCTTATGCCCGTGAGTTTCTCGGTGAGAAAGCCGCTTACGTGGCGGGCTGGATGTACTTTGTTAACTGGGCGATGACCGGGATCGTGGATATCACCGCTGTGGCCCTTTATATGCACTACTGGGGCGCGTTTGGCGATGTGCCGCAGTGGGTGTTTGCCCTTGGCGCGCTGGCGATTGTCGGCACCATGAACATGATCGGCGTAAAGTGGTTCGCTGAGATGGAGTTCTGGTTTGCGCTGGTAAAAGTGCTGGCGATCGTCATCTTCCTGGTGGTGGGCACCGTGTTCTTCGGCAGCGGCAAAACGCTGGATGGCAACATGACCGGCTTCCATCTGATCACCGATAACGGCGGCTTCTTCCCGCACGGCCTGCTGCCTGCCCTGGTGCTGGTCCAGGGCGTGGTGTTCGCCTTTGCCTCCATTGAACTGGTGGGCACCGCGGCGGGCGAATGTAAAGAGCCGGAGAAAACCGTACCCAAAGCGATTAACAGCGTGATCTGGCGTATCGGCCTCTTCTATGTCGGCTCCGTGGTGCTGCTGGTTCTGCTCCTGCCGTGGAACGCCTATCAGGCAGGCCAGAGCCCCTTCGTGACCTTCTTCTCGAAGCTCGGCGTGCCGTACGTGGGCAGCATCATGAATATCGTGGTGCTGACCGCGGCGCTCTCCAGCCTGAACTCCGGTCTCTACTCCACCGGGCGTATTCTGCGCTCCATGTCGATGGGCGGCTCCGCACCGCGGTTTATGTCGAAAATGAGCAAGCAGCAGGTGCCATACGCGGGCATTCTGGCGACGCTGGTGGTCTATGTCTTTGGCGTGTTCCTGAACTATCTGGTGCCGTCCCAGGTCTTTGAGATTGTCTTGAACGTTGCGGCGCTGGGCATTATCGCCTCCTGGGCCTTTATCGTGGTGTGCCAGATGCGTCTGCGCAAGGCGATCAAAGAAGGTACCGCCGCTCCGGTAAGCTTCAGAATGCCGGGCGCGCCGGCCACCTCCTGGCTGACCCTGCTCTTCCTGTTCAGCGTGCTGGTGCTGATGGCGTTCGACTATCCGAACGGCACCTACACCATCGCCACCATCCCGCTGCTGGCGATCCTGCTGGTGGCGGGCTGGTTCGGTGTGCGCAAGCGCGTGCATGCGGTCCACAGCACCGCGCCAAAGCACCCGGATGAAGGCAAGCTCGACGGTCCGCTGGTGGAAGAGACGTCGCGTTAATCGCTTCAATTAAAAAGGGAAGGCAAATGCCTTCCTTTTTTTTGCCCGGGGCCTACACAACCGGAGCAGGAATACGCACGATGACCTTAATTTCGAAATCAAATCCCGCAAGCCAGGTGAC
>NZ_JBBCPK010000134.1:0-8688 GCF_037150775.1 Leclercia sp. M50 | reverse complement strand
GGTGACGCTTTCGATGCCGCGAAGCACCTCGGCGAAAACCTGGTTGGTTAAGGAGGGAAGCAGGACGCCCACCGCACGGCTGGTCGCATTCGAGAGAATGTCGGGTGCACGGTTGGGGATATAACCCAGTTCATCGAGAGCAGCAGCAATCTTGCCACGTAAGGCCACGGAAACCTGTTCCGGGTTACGTAAAAAACGGCTGACCGTCATTTTGGTCACACCGACGCGATCGGCGACATCCTGAAGTACGGGGCGTTTCTTTTTCATCGTCCTGAGAAATCATGAGTGAGAGATTTTCTCAGTTTATCACGGACAAAGCGCAACCTTCCCCGTTTAAAGGGAAGGTTGCGTAATTATTTAGACCGGCGGCAGGTCGAACAGCAGGATTTCAGCGGCGCTGTCAGCATGGACAGAGATCGCCTGCTCATCCCAGATGGCCAGACCGTCGCTGGTGGTCGCTTTAGTGCCGTTGATGGTCACGTCGCCTTTCACCACCTGGATCCACACTTTACGGTTGGCGGCAATCTGGTGCACAGACTGCTCATCTTTCGCCAGCGCCCAGCGGTACAGCTCCATATCCTGATGCACTTTCAGCGAACCTTCACGCGCATCCGGTGACAGTACCAGCTGTTTACCCTGCTGCGCGTCAAAGCGGCGTTGCTCGTAGCGCGGGGTGATGCCTTTCGCTTCTGGAATGATCCAGATTTGATAGAGGTGCAGTTTTTCCGTTTTGCTCGGGTTGTATTCAGAGTGACGCACTCCGGTACCCGCACTCATAATCTGGAACTCACCCGCTGGCACCTGCTCTTTATTACCCATGCTGTCCTGGTGCTCCACCGCCCCTTCCAGCACGTAAGTCAGGATTTCCATATCTTTGTGCGGGTGGGTACCGAAGCCCTGGCCTGCGTCAATCACGTCATCGTTGATCACGCGCAGTGCCGAGAAGCCCATAAAATTCGGGTCGTAATAATCGGCGAACGAGAAGCTGTGCCATGAGTCCAGCCAGCCATGATTTGCGTGTCCACGGTCGTTTGCTTTGCGTAAGAAGATCATTGTTTTTACCCTCAGTTCGTTTCGATGGAGTAAGTGTGGACGCAATCGACCTGGGATCATAGAGGGTGAAAATTGACTCCTCTGTTCAAAATATCTGAACAAGCACAGAGGAGTCATTCAGGCTTATCGGGCAAGGGTTATCGTGGCAGGTGATGCCTGTTCGAAGGCGCGTTCAAGGATTTCCAGGTTGGTCATCACTTCAATTTCCTTGACGTAATTTGGCGCGCCGCAGGTGAGGGCCTGGTACAGCGCATCGTAGACCTGGCCATAGTCGCCGGTGCCCGGTTTGATCTCCTCTTTCACCGTCACACCCGCGTCGTTAACGTACTCCAGCACGCCCACGGAATCGTCCGCCGCAAACCCTGGTTCACCCGGCATGATATTAGCCTTCAGGCTGGTCTCCTGCTGGTCGATACCGTATTTGATAAACGAGCCTTTGGTGCCGTGAACGATAAATTTCGGGTAATCGGTCTTTACCAGATGGCTGGTTTTGACAATCGCTTTCAGGTCGCCGTAGAAGAGCTGTGCTTCAAAGGTATCGTCCGGGTTGGCTTTATTACGCAGGCTGCGGATGTCATAGGCCACGTGATCCGGGCGGCCAAACAGGCTGATTATCTGGTCCATGGTATGGACGCCAAGGCCATAGAAGGAGCCATCCTGCGGCAGGCCGGGTTTGGTCTCCGCCACCGGGCGGTAGTAATCGAAGTGGCTTTCGATTTCGACAATCTCGCCCAGCTTGCCGCTCTCAATCGCCTGCTTCGCGGTAAGGAAGCAGGTGTCAAAGCGACGGTTCTGATAGGGCGTGACGGTCAGCCCTTTGCTGCGCGCCAGCTCGAACAGCGTTTTCGCCTCGGCCATCGTCGGGGTAAATGGCTTCTCCACCAGCACGTTTTTACCCGCTTCCAGCGCGCGTTTCGCATACTCAAAATGGCTGTCGGCATGGGTACAGACGATCACCAGCTTCACCTCGGGATCGTTCAATACCTCGTCGAGATCGCTGGTGAAGTGAATATGGGAGTACTGCGGAGACTGCTCTTCCGGTTTCGGGTGGCGGCGGAAGATATGCGCCACATGCCAGCTGGCTTTACGGGTAAGTACATAGGGAAGGTGATAGCGGGTGGTGCTTTTGCCAAATCCAATAAATGCGCAGTGTAGTGTCATGATGTTGTTCCTGGCTAAGGTCTCTGCCTTCAACCATAGCGCAACCTGCTGGCGAATTTAACCCCATCAATCTTTTAGGCTTATTCCGGGGGGAAAACCGCGCGGTGAATATATTGCTATATCGAATCCGAAAATAAGGGGCATAACCTTGACCCTGCTGCTGAATCCCAGGATAAGAAGGCAGTCAAATTAACATGCTCGCGAAAGGAGTCGCGCTCATTTTCTATGGACAGAAAATACCTCGCGTTAAATAGCGCACTTCTCTTCTGGCTGCTCGCCCTGGTCGCCTGGGGCTTCAACGCCCGCTCCCTGACGTGGCTGTTCGCGGCATTAACCCTAATGGCTTTTAGTCTCCCTCTCCTATCTAATCAGGTTAACCTCATGTTTAAAAAACAAAAAAAGATCGAAACTGACAAGCAAGAAATCCTCCCTCAGGCACCGGTCATTGAAAAAGAACCTACTGCGGTGGAGAAGTACGGCACCACCGTCATAGCCAGCGATGTGCAATTTGAAGGCAATATCGTTTCCGGCGGGCACGTCTATGTTCACGGCACACTGAACGGCAATATCGACTCTAAAGAGAGCCTGATAAAAATTATGCGTGGCGGCCAGGTGGAGGGAAACATCACCTGCCGGGAGCTGATCGTGGACGGTAAGGTCATCGGTCAGTGCAGCAGCGATACTATTGAAATCTGCGAAAATGGCCAGATTACCGGCACCCTGCTCTACCGGACCCTGGCGATCAAAAAAGGCGGCGTCTTTTCCGGCCAGGCGGAGGTCTTACCGGCTGTCGCGGAGAAGAACAACGTGGTGGGCATGATAAAAGAGAACCCGGCTGAGATGCCGGATCGCCTGCATTCGCAAAAGCTGTAAACAAAAAAAAGCCAGCGAGACGCTGGCTAAAATAATACTGGAAGCAATGTGAGCAATGTCGTGCTTTCAGGTTTCCGTCGTGGACTCCCTGAACGCAAGACAATAATAATCATTCTCATTCGCACTTGTCCAATACTTTTTTGCAAAAAATGGCGGTTGACGCACATTTCAAACTCATGGATGTTGGAAAGGAACCTAACTGACTGAGGAAGAAGGAATGAGTGAGATAGTGATACGCCACGTTGAAGCCGCCGATGCCGAAGCTTTACGCCTGCTTAATACCCATCCGGGGGTGTATCACCAGACACTACAGCTTCCTCATCCATCGATGGAGATGTGGCAGGAACGGGTAATGAAAAAGCCGGGCAGACGCCATCTGGTGGCCTGCCTGGACGATAAGGTTGTCGGTCATCTGGCGCTGGACGTGATGGAAAACCCCCGACGCAGCCACGTGGCGACCTTTGGCATCAGTGTCTCTGCCGAGGTGCAGGGGCGCGGGGCGGGCAGCGCATTGATGCGGGAGATGATCAACCTGTGCGATAACTGGCTGCGCATCGAGCGCATTGAATTGACGGTGTTTGCCGACAACGCGCCTGCCATTGCCTTGTACCGCAAGTATGGATTTGAGGTGGAAGGCACCGGGAAGAGATTCGCCCTGCGTGACGGCGAATTTGTGGATGCGCTCTATATGGCGCGGGTTAAGTGAGTATTGCCCGGTGACGCGTAGCGATCCGGGCCTACGAAACCATGTAGGCCGGGTAAGGCGGAGCCGCCACCCGGCAAACCGTTTAATACCCCGCCGTCAAATCCCCTGGCGAGCGCGGATCCGATGCCCCATACAGCGCGCCATCGGGCCCGACCATGATGCTTTGGGTGCTGCCCATCGCCTCTTTCACCGCCACTTTTTGTCCGCGCTGCTCCAGCAGCTTCAGCGTATCCGGGCTAAAGCCCTTCTCCACCCGCAATTCATCCGGCAGCCACTGGTGATGGAAGCGCGGGGCGTTGGTCGCCTCGGCCACGTTCATCCCGAAATCGATGCTGTTTACCACCATCTGCAGTACGGTGGTGATAATCCGGCTGCCGCCCGGGCTGCCGGTCACCAGCCAGGTTTTGCCATCTTTCACCACAATCGTCGGCGACATTGACGACAGCGGACGCTTCTTCGGCCCCACGGCGTTGGCATCCCCGCCCACCAGCCCGTAGACGTTCGGCACGCCCGGCTTGGCAGAGAAGTCATCCATCTCGTTGTTGAGCAGAATGCCGCTGTTGCCCGCCACGATCCCGGTCCCAAAGGTGGTGTTGAGGGTATAGGTCACCGCCACCGCGTTACCATCTTTATCCACCACCGAGAAGTGGGTGGTCTGGTTGCTCTCATACGGCGCCAGCTTGCCGGGGCGGATCTCGCTCGACGGTCTGGCCTTGTTGATATCAATTTGATCGGCCAGGGTTTTGGCGTAGGCTTTATTGGTCAACGCCTGCCACGGCACCTTAACGAAGTCCGGGTCGCCCAGATACTCCGAGCGGTCGGCGTAGGCATATTTCTCCGCCTCGGCCATCACCTGCAATGTGTCGGCACTGCCGAAACCAAACTTATGCAGATCGAAATTTTCGAGGATGTTGAGGATCTGCACGATGTGGATCCCGCCGGACGACGGAGGCGGCATGGAATAAACCTGGTACCCGCGGTAGTCGCCGCTAATCGGCGTGCGCTCCACCGCCTTGTACTCCGCCAGATCCGCTTTGGTGATCAGCCCGCCATTCTTACTCATCTCTTCGGCAATCTGGTCGGCAATCGCCCCTTTATAGAAGGCGTCCGGGCCGTTCTCCGCGATCATCTCCAGGCTTTTGGCGAGGTTCTTCTGCACCAGCTTATCGCCCTTCTTCAGCGGCTCGCCCTCCTTCCAGAAGATCGCTTTGCTGTTCTCATGGCTGGGGATCACTTCGCTGCCGTAGGTTTTCAGGTCGTCGGCCAGCGCGTCGTTAACCTCAAAGCCGTCCCGCGCCAGTTTGATGGCGGGCTGCACCACCTTGTTCAGCGGCAGGGTGCCATATTTATCCAGCGCCAGCGAGAAGCCCGCTACGGTGCCCGGCGTACCGGTCGCCAGATGGGAGGTAAGCGATTTTTTACTGTCGGCATTGCCCTGGTCATCGAGGAACATGTCCCGCGTGGCCTGGTTCGGCGCCATTTCGCGGAAGTCGATCGCCGTGGTGGTGCCATCTTTGGTACGCAGCATCATAAAGCCGCCACCGCCGAGGTTGCCCGCCTGCGGGTGGGTCACCGCCAGCGCATAGCCCACCGCCACCGCCGCATCCACCGCATTACCGCCCTGTTTGAGGATATCCACCCCCACCTGGGTCGCGAGGGCGTCTACTGAGGAGACCATCCCCTTCTGCGCCCGCACGGGATGGAACACATCCTCTTCCACACCATAGGAGACCGGCGGTGCCGCCGGCGGATTCGCTGCCACGCAAAACGTACCGCCTGCCGTCAGGGCAGCAATCGCCACCCAGCGTAAAAACGTTGGTTTCATCATTGTTATTCTCCAGGTACAGGGACTCATGCTCCCGCTTAAGCCTGGTTCATAACTCTTAAAAAATCATCGTAATGGCGGATTCGAGATAAACTTACAAAAGGCTTCAGATGGAGGGAATGACCATGAAACGTCTCATTCTTGTGGCGGCATTACTGCCGTTTGCCGTATTCGCGCAGCCTATCAACACCCTGAATAACCCCAATCAGCCGGGCTATCAGAACCCCAGCCAGCAGCGAATGCAAAATCAGATGATGATGCAGCAGCAACAGCAAACAGGGATGCTAAACCAGCAGCTGCAAACGCAAACCCGCGTTCAGCAGCAGCACCTGCAAACGCAGATGGATAACAACACCCAGCGGATTCAGCAGAGCCAGCCGGGGGGACAGGTACTGCCTAATACCAGCGGCGGGATGCTCAGCGGCGGCAGTGTCGACTCTGGCGGCGTGCAGCAGCAACATATGCTGCCGCAGCGGCAGAATGGCGACATGCTCAATAACCCTTAGGGCTGAAAGTCCGGGCCGATAAGGGCAATCGCATCGGTACAGATACAATCGACGCCCCAGCGCAGCAGTTCCGCTGCTCGCTGGGGCTGATTGACGGTGTAAACCAGGATATGTAATCCGGCGTTTTTCAGTGTGCTTACCCGCGCTTCATCCAGCAGGCGATGGTTCAGGTGAATGGATACGCACGCCAGTCGAGTGGTCAGCTCGCGCCAGTCATCACGCCAGGCATCCAGCAGTAACCCACGCGGCAATTCAGGCGCAGCAGCCTGCGCGGCTTCCAGCGCGTCAATCTCAAACGACGACAGCAGCGGTGGAGTCATTCCTGCCCATAGCTCACGCGCCGCCAGCGCAATCACCTTGCCGGTTAACGGCCCCGTACCGGTGGTCGGTTTGATTTCGATATTGGCCATCATCCCGTGTTGACGACAGCGGTCGGCCACCTCAGTCAGCAGCGGCAGCGGCTCGCCTTTAAACTCGCCGCTAAACCAGCTTCCGGCGTCCACCTTCAGCAGATCGCGCCACGGCAGGTGACCCGCCACGCCCCAGCCGTTGCTGGTGCGCTCAAGGTTGTCGTCATGCAGGAGGAAGATCTCCCCATCTTTCGACAGTTTGGCATCGAACTCAATCATGGTATGACCATAACGCGCGCCAACGTCGATGGCCGCCAGGGTATTTTCCGGTGCCAGTTTACCGCCGCCCCGGTGGGCGACGATGCGGGGATAAGGCCAGTTACTCATATGCGTTGTCCTGTTTCACCATCAAATAAGTGCAGATGATTTTCCGGCAGATGCAGCCATAGCGTGCTGCCCGCTTTCGGGCGCTCCTCGTGCGACATACGCACCACCAGCTTCTGCTCGCCCCAGCGTCCGTGCGCCAGGTTATCGGCCCCCAGCATCTCCAGGGTGTCCATCACCAGCGGTACGCCGCCTTCCGCCTGCGAGCTTAGCGCAATATGTTCCGGGCGGATACCCAGGGTCATCTTACGCCCGGCGTAGCCGCGGTAGTACCAGTTGATCGGCAGCGCCATGCCGCTCTCCAGTTCGAAATGGGTGCCCGCAGTGCTGATGCGCCCTTCCAGCAGGTTCATCGCCGGGCTGCCGATAAAGCTCGCCACAAAGCGGCTGGCGGGCTTTTCATACACCTCCACCGGGGTGCCAATCTGCTCGGCCACCCCTTTGATCATCACCATCACCCGCTGGGCGAGGGTCATCGCCTCCACCTGATCGTGGGTAACGTACAGAGAGGTGGTGTTCAGTCGTCGGTGCAGCTGTTGTAGCTCAAGGCGCATCTGCACGCGCAGCTTGGCATCGAGGTTGGAGAGCGGTTCATCGAACAGGAATACCGCCGGGTCACGCACGATAGCGCGGCCCATCGCCACGCGCTGGCGCTGGCCGCCGGAGAGCTCGCGCGGGCGACGCTTCAGCAGGCCATCCAGCTCCAGAATGCGCGCCGCCTCTTTGACGCGCTCGTCGATGTGGCTTTTGCCCATCCTACGAATTTTCAGCCCCCAGGCCATGTTCTCTTCCACGCTCATGTGCGGATAGAGGGCATAGTTCTGAAACACCATCGCGATGCCGCGATCTTTGGGTTCCATCTCGGTCACGCGCTGGCGGTCAATCCAGATATCGCCCGAGGTGACGCGCTCGAGCCCGGCCACCATGCGCAGCAGGGTGGATTTGCCGCAGCCCGACGGGCCAACCATCACAATAAATTCGCCGTCCGCCACGTCGAGGGTCAGCGGCTGAATCACCTGGGTCTTGCCATCCCAGCTTTTGGTTACTGCCTGTAATTTAAGTCCTGCCATCTTATTTCTCGCTATCGACCAGGCCGCGGACAAAGGCACGCTGCATGGCTAAAACAATGACTACGGGTGGGATAAGGGTGAGCAGCATCGCCGCCATCACCTGGTTCCAGAGGGTGGTGCCTTCACCGGTTGAAATCATCCCCTTGATGCCCGCCACGGCGGTGCCGAGGTTGACGTCCTGGATAATCAGCAGCGGCCACAGGTACTGGTTCCAGCCGTAGATAAAGGTGATGACAAAGAGCGCCGCGAGGTTGGTTCTCGACAGCGGCAGCACGATGTCGCGGAAAAAGCGCATCGGCGAGGCGCCGTCGATCCGCGCGGCCTCAATCAGCTCGTCCGGCAGGGTCATAAAGAACTGGCGGAACAGGAAGGTGGCGGTGGCCGAGGCCATCAGCGGCAGGGTTAAGCCCGCATAGCTGTCGAGCATCCCGAGGTTTGCGATCACCTCCACCGTCGGGAAGATACGCACTTCCACCGGCAGCATCAGGGTGATAAAGATCATCCAGAAGAAGAGGTTACGCAGCGGAAAGCGGAACCAGACGATGGCGAAGGCCGAGAGCATCGACACCGTGATTTTGCCCACGGTAATACCGAACGCCATGATGAAGCTGTTGAGCATCATCAGCCAGAACGGGGCGCTGTTAACCCCCACACCCTGGGTCCAGATGGTCGCCATGTTTTCGAAGAGATGCGAACCCGGCACCAGGGTCATTGGGGTTTCAAATATGGCGTTTCTGTCCAGCGTGGCGGCGACAAAGGC
>NZ_JBBCPK010000133.1:0-8769 GCF_037150775.1 Leclercia sp. M50 | reverse complement strand
GGCAGCCGCGCGGCTCGTGGTTCGGCAGGTCGGGGCGAGTGCGGGGATAGTCCGTCTGCTGCGTTTCCCAGGTCACCAGCCCGTTCTTGACGTAGATTTTCCAGCTACAGGAGCCGGTACAGTTTACGCCATGGGTGGATCGCACAATTTTGTCGTACTGCCATCGCTGGCGATAGCTGTCTTCCCAGTCGCGGTTGGTGTGCATCACCTGACCGTGTCCATCGGCGAAGGTGTCGCCTTTGAGTTTGAAATAACGAAAGCGATCCAACAATTTACTCATGACAATTCTCCTGACGGGGCGACGCACCACCCCGGGGTTACACTGCTCACAAAATATTGAATATCGTTATGATTTGACGTGCTTTTGCCGACGGCCATACACCAGCCAGGTGACGAACACGCAGACGATGTAGAACACCAGGAAGACCTTCATCGCCCCCACCGGGGAGCCGGTTAACGCCAGCGAGGTGCCAAAGGCTTTGGGAATGAAGAAGCCGCCCACGGCACCAATGGCCGAGATAAAGCCCAGCGCGGCCGCGGTGTCGGTAACAGCCTCTTTCTGCGCCTGTTCTTCCGTGCCGCCGCGCAGTTTCACTCTATAGACGGTGATTTGCCGGAAGATGACAGCGATCATCTGGAAGGTCGAGCCGCTGCCGAGCCCGGCGGTAAGGAACAGCCCCATAAACACCAGATAGAAGGCGGTAAAGCTGCCGGAACCGGAGCCTGGAAGGGTAAGGAAGAGCAGGGCGGTAAACACTGCCATAAAGATGAAGTTCACCAGCGTGACGCGCACGCCGCCGAGCTTGTCGGAGATCACCCCGCCAGCGGAGCGGGCCAGGGCGCCAATCAGCGGGCCGAAGAAGGCCAGATGCAGGATGTTAACGTCCGGGAACTGGGTTTTCGACAGCATGGCGAAGCCCGCAGAAAAGCCGATAAACGAGCCGAACGTCGCCAGATAGAGCAGGCTCAACAGCCACAGATGAAGGCGCTTGAGCACCGGCAGCTGGCTGGCGATGGTTGCTTTTGAACTGGCGATATCGTTCATGCCAAAAAAGGCAGCAACGGTTGCCAGCAGCAGCAGCGGGGCCCAGATCCAGGCGGCGTTCGCCAGAAACAGGGACGAGCCATCCTCCTGCGGCACGCCATGTACCCCGAGAAAGGTAAACATCGGCAGGAAGATCACCACCGGGGCCACCATCTGCATCACGCTGACGCCGAGGTTGCCCAGCCCGCCGTTAATACCCAGCGCGCTGCCCTGTTTCGATTTGGGAAAGAAAAAGCTGATGTTGCCCATGCTGGAGGCGAAGTTGGCGCCGGCAAAGCCGCACAGCAGGGCGATAATAATAAATACCGAATAGGGGGTAGCGGTATTTTGCACCGCAATACCCAGCCAGACGCAGGGAATAATCAGAATGACGGTACTTAATACCGTCCAGTAACGGCCACCGAATATAGGCACCATAAAGGAGTAGGGAACGCGTAATATTGCGCCGGAGAGCGAAGGCAGGGCGGTTAACATAAAGAGCTGGTCGGTGGTGAAATTAAAACCGACCTTATTCAGATTGACCGCCACCGCGCTAAATAACATCCAGACGCAGAACGCCAGCAGCAAACAGGCCACGGAGATAACCAAATTTCGTCGCGCAATCGGCTTGCCTTTATTTTCCCAAAAAGCAGGATTTTCCGGTTTCCAGTTACTTAAAAGATAATGATTATTCTTCTCAGTTTGTTGCGACATATTATCCTCTTGCTTATCCGAACGGCAGAAAGAGAAATACAATCAGACAGAAGTCTGAAATTTTGATGAAGGTTGTAGGAAGTTTTTGGGAGTCTTCTGAAAAGAATAGATAAAAAAAGCGAGCTACTGCCCTGGGAGGGGAGAAGTGGGCTCGCTTAATGTGTTACAAATCGTAACAGTTAAACGAAATTAATCATTAATAGAGTTCGAGGGTGATTAATTTTTCCAGATGCTGATTAAATGCGGTCTCATCCATCTCCGGCATGGATAACACGTAAAAGCTGTCCAGGCCGCAAACCAGGCCTATTAAGCGCCAGGCAATATTTTCGGGCCGATCTTTTAACGTAAAGACTTGCGCTTCTGCCCCGGCGCGAATAATCGCCACCGTCTCTTGATGCCACATCTCCATAGTTAATACGTAAGCGCCTTTTATTTCCTCGTCCCGGATGGCTAACAGCTGCGCCTCGCGCCACAGGCGAATATAGGGCTCAAAACTGCGGTCATCGCTGCCGAGCATGGAATGCAGGCGTTCGCGCCAGCTGGCGTTTTTTGCCACCACGTCGGCATCCAGCAGGGTGCGGATCAGGCGGATAAAAGCCTGCGCCTTAAGTTCGCCTGCGGAGGAAAAGTGGTGGTGGACCTGGCCGGTCGCTACCTCTGCCTCGGTCGCGATCCGCCTGACGGTCATCGCCGTAAAGCCTTCGCTCAGCGCCACGCGCATGGCCGCCTGCAGGATCGCTTCCCGCCGTTCATCCTTGCTCAGATAGCTCATTTTTTTCACTCTCAACTGGGGGATCACGAGTGTAACAAAAAGCTGGACATGCGTTCAACTTTCCGTAGGATCGCAATCTGGACATGTGTCCAGGTTTGGTCAAATAAGGAAAATTATGATTCGTCAGTGGGTAGCGTTAGTGATTATTGTGCTCGTTTATATCCCGGTCGCAATTGACGCCACGGTGCTGCACGTTGCCGCGCCGACGCTGAGTATGACCCTGGATGCCAGCGGCAACGAACTGCTGTGGATCATTGATATCTACTCGCTGGTGATGGCCGGGATGGTACTGCCGATGGGGGCGCTTGGGGATCGTATCGGGTTTAAACGCCTGCTGATCCTGGGCAGTAGCCTGTTCGGGCTCTCATCGCTGGCGGCGGCGTTTGCGCCCTCCGCCGGGTGGTTGATTGCGGCGCGGGCGCTGCTGGCCATCGGGGCGGCGATGATCATTCCCGCCACGCTCGCCGGGATCCGCACGCTCTTTGCCGATGCGCGCCAGCGCAATATTGCCCTCGGCGTCTGGGCGGCGGTGGGATCTGGCGGGGCAGCTTTCGGCCCGCTGATTGGCGGCATATTGCTGGCGCACTTCTACTGGGGCGCGGTGTTTTTAATCAACGTTCCCATTGTGCTGCTGGTGGTCTCCCTGGCGGCGCGTTTTGTGCCCGCCCAGCAGGGCCGACCCGAGCAGCCGCTTAATATCACCCATGCCCTGATGCTAATTGTGGCAATTTTGCTGCTGGTCTACAGCGCCAAAACCGCGCTTAAAGGGGCGATATCGCCGTGGTTGGTGGCGGGGACACTGCTGACCGGGGCAATGATGCTGTTGGCGTTTGTCCGCATTCAGCTTCGCGCCCGCACGCCGATGATCGACCTGCGGCTGTTCGGCCATCGCATTATTTTGAGCGGGGTGGTGATGGCGATGACGGCGATGATCGCCCTTGTGGGCTTTGAGCTGCTGATGGCCCAGGAGCTGCAGTTTGTCCACGGCTTCACACCCTTTGACGCGGGCATGTTTATGCTGCCGGTAATGGTCGCCAGTGGATTCAGCGGGCCGATCGCCGGGGTGCTGGTCGGGCGTCTGGGTCTGCGGATTGTGGCGACAGGCGGCATGGGCCTGAGTGCGCTCAGCTTCATTGGCCTGTCGATGCTCGACTTCAGCACCCAGCAGTGGCAGGCCTGGAGCCTGATGGTGCTGTTGGGGTTTAGCGCCGCCAGCGCGCTGCTGGCCTCGACCTCGGCCATTATGGCCGCCGCGCCAAAAGAGAAAGCCGCTGCGGCAGGGGCGATTGAAACCATGTCCTATGAGCTGGGGGCCGGGCTGGGGATCGCGATCTTCGGTCTGCTCCTGACCCGCAGCTTCTCGGCGTCTATTGAATTGCCGCAGGAGTTGAATGCCGCGCTTGCGGATCACGCGTCCTCCTCCATCGGCGAGGCGGTGAAAGTCGCGCAAGATCTGCCGCCAGCCCTTGCTGAATCGGTGATTGAGGCAGCGAAAGCGGCCTTTATCACCTCGCACAGCGTGGCGCTGGGCAGCGCAGGCGGGATACTGCTGCTGCTGGCCGTTGGGATCTGGTTTAGCCTGGCGAAGGTGTCGCGTGATGGGGGTTAAATCCCTTCGGGCCGGGGGGAGGTGAGCCGGTAAACCAGCTCCACCTTCACCCACTCCACCTGCGAAGGCTGGTGCGGGTTTTGCGCCCGCGCCAGCAGCCGCGTCAGGGCGCGGCGCGCGATCCCGGCGACATCCTGATGCAGCGTGGTCAGTTGATAGCTTAACTGACCGCTTTGCGGCGTGTTATCGAAGCCAATCAGATGAAAATCGTGCGGGGCCGATTTGCCCCGCTGGCGCATCCCATCCAGAAACCCGCAGGCCAGCTGCGCATTGGCGCAGAAAATTCCCTCCGGCAGCTCGCCCTGATAATCCAGGGCTGTCGCCAGCCCGCCATCGTAACCCTCCGTCGGGGCGGCGAGCCAGCTGAGCTGGCGCAGGGTGTCGACCCCCAGCTGTTGCAGCGCATGGACAAATGCCTCGCCCCGCATCACGCCCGCCCAGGTGGAGGCCGGGTGATTAAGCCAGCCGAAGCGACGGCACCCGGAGTGCCAGAGCTGTTCGGCAGCCAGCTGTGCGCCGCGCTGGTTATCCGAGCAGATAAAATCCACCCACGGCATGTCGGGAGGGCGGTTGATACCGACCACCGGGATCTGCTGGCTGACGCACTCATTCACGATAGCTTCCGGCGGCCTGCCTGAGGTGACTATCACCCCGGAGACGCGAAACTGGGTGAAGCGTCGCAGAGTGTTAACCAGATCCTCCTCGCCGGTGATCTCGCTCACCAGAGCCTGGTAGCCGCGCCGCTGGATCTCATGCAGTAATCCCTCCAGCAGGCTGCTGCGAAAGGGATCGCCAATGCGGGCGACGATCACCCCAATCAGCTGGCTGCGCTGGCGGTTCAATCCCTGGGCGAGAAAATTGACCTGATAGCCAAGCTCCCGGGCGGCTTGTAAGACCTTTTCCCGGGTGGCGGGGGAGATGCTGCCGTTGCTGCTCAGGGCGCGGGAGACCACGGCGCGGGAAACGCCCGCTCTTCTCGCCACATCCTCGGCGGTCACCGTCTGCTTGCGAGGGGCGTCGCTCACCGCGTTTCCTCCCGGTGAAGGGGCAGCTCGAAGGACATGCCCTCTTCGCTGACGAACAGACCAGGATGGGGCTGACAGGCCTGCGCCAGGATAGGCCGGGCGCTGTCGTGGCAATGATAGAGGCCCAGCGCAGGCAGTTTGAGCCGGGTAAAGAGCGCCAGGCAGTCGGGGAAATCGCCATGCGAGGCATCGTCGGGCAGCGCTGTTGCCGAGGCGCACTCCTGAAAGGCCAGATCGGCTCCCGCCATCAGGGCAATACTTTCCGGGGTCGGGCGGCCATCGCCGCTGTAAAACAGGGTGGCGCCCGGCGCCTCAATCCGCAGGGCCAGGTTCGGGATTTCGTGATGGGTAAAGGCGGTCCGCAGGAGCCAGTTCTGCCAGCGCCACTCCGGCGTGCTGTCGCGCCAGTCGATAGCAAAGCAGAGCCCGGTATCCGGCCAGTTCGCGAGGTTTGCCAGCTCAAGTAGTGCCGGGCGGTGGGCAGGCT
The DNA here is from genome assembly GCF_037150775.1 of Leclercia sp. M50. Classification (NCBI taxonomy): domain Bacteria; kingdom Pseudomonadati; phylum Pseudomonadota; class Gammaproteobacteria; order Enterobacterales; family Enterobacteriaceae; genus Leclercia; species Leclercia sp. M50. Next base: position 3,138 of record NZ_JBBCPK010000133.1, on the reverse strand, counting down.
GGGACCAGATAATCAGCGGTTTCGATCGCTGAAAACTTTTCCAGTGGTTAAGGAGCGCCGTCAGCCCGGTGCAGTGATCCGGATGGATATGGGTGAAAAAGAGGGCATCAATGTCGTTCACCTCCAGTCCCCGCTGCCATAACGCCCGGGGAATGGTTGGCCCGCAATCAATCAGCAACTGATAGCCCGCGTTATCGATGACCCGGATTGCCGACGTATTATTCAGCAGGGAGAAAGCACTGCCGCAACCCAGAATATCTATTTTCATTTCGTCTCACCAAAAATTTTGCGGACTTAATCAAATTGTCACAAACAGACGACACAGTAGGCGCACATAATGGCGCTGGAACGTTGCGTTTTTTTTACAAAGAAATGAACACGTGTTCATCGGCGACGTGAAAGAATTAAGGGATCGTGCGTGAGTTATTTGCAAATAGATAAACTGAAAGTTGCCTACGGGAATAATATTGTCCTTCACGATATCCATCTGGCGGTCGGGAAGGGCGAGATGATCGCGCTCCTCGGCCCCTCTGGCTGCGGAAAGACGACACTGCTCAATGCGTTATGCGGTTTTTTACCCGTGCACTCCGGTACCGTGGCGATTAATGGCCGGGATATCACCCATAGCTCCCCGGAACAGCGAAATATCACCATGGTGTTTCAGAGTTATGCCTTGTGGCCGCATTTGACGGTCGCGCAAAATATCGGTTACGGATTAAAAGTCCGTCGCGTTAAAAAAGAGGAAATAACCCGTCGGGTGCAGGCGCTATTAAAAATAATTAACCTCGAAGGTTATGCGGAAATAAAGGTGACGGCCCTTTCTGGCGGTCAGCGTCAGCGGGTTGCCCTGGCCCGGGCGCTGGCAATTGAACCCGATGTGCTGGTGCTCGATGAGCCCCTGTCGAACCTGGATGCCAAAGTGCGCCTCAATGTGCGCCATGAGATCAAAGCGCTACAAAAGCGACTCGGCTTCACCTCGCTGATCGTCACTCACGACCAGCAGGAAGCGCTGGTGATGGCCGACAGAATTGCCGTGCTTAATAACGGTCGCATCGAACAGATCGGCACCCCGGAGGCAATTTACCACCGCCCGGCAACGCCTTTCGTCGCCGATTTTATGGGGGCGGATAACTGCATCACACCTGATGACGGGCAGGGGAGAACGCTCTATTTTCGCAGCGCCGATATCGCCATGCATGCCGCACTGCCGTCCGCGCCGGGAGGATTAACCCTCGAAGGGATTGTTGAGGAGAGTGCCTTCTTGGGTCATCACTACCGGCACAGCGTGCGCTGTGGTGGAAAGATCTTACTCGCAGACTCAGCAACATGCTGGCCTGACCGTTCGCCAGTGGTGCTGCATGTGCCTGATGCTGCGCTCCATGCCTTTGAACCTGCTTTGTAATGCCAACCGACACACACTTTTCTGGGGATCAATCATGTCCGTAAAAACAAAAATGGCTATCACTGCCGCACTTTATCTGGGCTGCCTGCACGCTGCGCATGCCGAAACGGTACTTAACGTTGCCACCGCCGGGGACCAGAATATGGTGGATTACGTCAAAACCTGGCTGGGGCCGAAATTTGAAGCCACCCATCCGGGAGTAAAAGTGCAGGTGGTCGGCACCGGGCCCGGCGATGCCGGATCAAATAAGATCGTTGAAAAGCTGACGGCGCAGGCGCAGAGCAGCGCGAAAAGCTGGGATATAGATGTGGCGGTGGTCCATCAGGCCGCAGGCGGCCAGCTGGTAGAGAAAGGGCTGCTTGAGAATTACCGCCAGGCGGTGAAAACCGGCACCATGACCACCGCAGAGAACGCTAAAAACGCCCTGGGGGTCAACGTTGACGGCTACGTGATGCCTATGTTCCTGAGCCAGACGGCGATGGCTTACAACAGCGATCTCATCACCACTCCGCCGAAATCTTATGACGAGCTGGTGCAGTGGTCGGAAAAAAATCCCAAAGCCTTCGGCTATAACGGCATCAAAAACGGTATGTCAGGCGTGAGCTTTGTGGTGGGCTGGATCTACGCCTATGGCACGCCAGCCGAGCGCCTTACCGCGCTGCCTTATGATAAAGGGGTTGAAAAAGAGTGGGGCCCGGCCTGGACGAAGCTGAAAGCATTTAATAAAAACGTCACCTTTACCCCGGGCAATGCCGGCACGCTGGATATGCTCAGCCGGGGCGAAATCGCTATGGGGCCGGTATGGGTGGATATGTTCTACAGCTGGAAAGATCAGGGCAAGCTGCCGCCGTCCATCAAGCTTACCTTAATCGCACCCGGTATGCCGGGGCAGCCAATGTATTACGTCATCCCGGCCAAAGCCACCCAGGCAAAACTGGCGCAGGAGTTTATCGAGCTGGCGACCAGCCCGGAGATTCAGGCTGAGGGGATCGTGAAGCAATTTAACTGGTACCCGGGCATCGACGCGAAATATGTGAAGGGGGCGCTGGACGATGCGACGTGGCAGAAGCTGTTCGCGGAAATTTCGCCAGAAACCTTAGCGGAGAACGGCAAAAGTTTCCCTCTCAAACCCTACTTTGACGCTATCAAAGAAGGTTATGAGAGCCAGGTTTCGAACTGAGGGTATGGCGTGCCTGGCAGAATATTGCCAGGCACCTTTAGCGGTGATTATTCATGCGACAGACATTTAACGCTTTCCTGCTGGTTCTTCCGGCGACGCTGATGATTGGCATCTTCTTTCTCTGGCCGCTGGGCTATTCGCTTATTTCGGCTTTTACCCATGAAACAGGTTTGACGCTGGCGCACTTTGAAAAAGTGTTTAGCCTCTATTCGAACGATATTCTCTTTACCCTGATCATTGTGCTGGTTTCACTGGCGATCCTGGCGCTGCTCTCCATCATTATTTCCGCCGTGATTGTGCTCTCGCCCTGTCGTCGTCTCGTTAAAGCACTGGCCTTTTTATACCGCCTGCCGCTGTTTATCCCATTCATCGTTGCCGCGCAGATGATGCGGACCTTCCTGGCAAAAAACGGCCTGATGAACAATACCCTGGTTGCCCTCGGCGTAATGACGCCGATGGAGACCACCTCGCTGCTGGGCTGGAGCGGGATCATTATTACCTTTGTCTGGAAACAGATGGCCTTTACCACGCTGCTGATTAGCGGCGCCAAGGCGGC
>NZ_JBBCPK010000132.1:0-8923 GCF_037150775.1 Leclercia sp. M50 | reverse complement strand
GGGGCGACAGCTCTGCGTCTGCTGTGGCGGGGGCGCAGGCGGGTAAGACGACGGTTGAGAATAATTTACTCGGCGGTAGCGAAGATGCTCAGGCCGCATGGATACGCCAGCATGGCGTCGATATGGCGACCTGTTCCGATAATCCTGGTGGGGCCGCATGTCAGAAAGCAATGAAGGAGCGGGATGCGGTAGGGTTGGCGCTTGCTACAGGTGGTGTTGCACTGTTACCTGGCGGTGCTCAGGCTATGTGGGGACTTGGAGCAAGTGCGAATGCTGGTATCAGTTATCTGGCTGATGGCACTATAGACCCGGCAAACTCAGCTATTGCGGGTTGGGTGAATGTTATCAGTATGGGGAATGGAATTTTGGGTACTGTTGGCTGGAATGCAGCAGGAGGAGCTTATGGCAATTGGATTGATGATAAGGATCCACTTTCAGGTGCTATTTCAAATGGAGTTGGTTCTGCTGCTGGGTATGGTATTGGGAAGGGCATTACTTGGGGAACCGAGAAAGTCACTAATGCTGTAGGGCGATGGGTGACAAATGGCTGGGATCCGAAGTACGATCCGACAGGGATAAAATACGCCGAAGTTAATCGTAACGATATCATTCGAGAAGGGATGAAGCCGAGTAATGTTCCGGGGAGTGCGGGAGATATAGGTGGTTCAATAGGATCTGAACTCGGTGGCAAAGCGACAGATAAGGTAACTGAGGAACTCAAGAAATGAAACATTCTTCTCGAGTGGTAATAGGAAAATATATTGTATGTATTTCAATGCTAATTTTTAGTTTTATTGGCATGATCTTAGCTGCGGTGATAATTGAACTAGCATTAATAACTATATCATGGTTTCAATATGGGACTTTCGATATTATGTGGAGTAATATTTTTCATGCGGTTAAGTTGGGTGGTGTAGGAGGAGGGATTTTAGGTTTTGGCTGGATCTTATTTTATCTTTTTAAAGTGAAAGGTTTTTAGTTGGAAAGTACACGCCAGATGGGGTTATAAAATAACAGTGGAATGGGCTAGTTTTATAAATTTTCTTGGTGAAAGGAAAGATTCTATTGGAGTTATCAACCTGTGTCATGCTATCGGTGAATCCCCGGTTATATCAGCTGATGCTGGCGAATATAATGATCCGGATGGAAAAACAAAGTACTATAAATTTTACCACTCGGGTATCGAGATGGGGTTTCGGAAAAACTGCTTAAGTCATATTGATTTTTACTTTGGCAATGAAGATGAATATTCACCGTTTACTGGTAATTTCATCCATGGAATTGAAGCGGGAATGGACAGAGCATACATTACAAAATTGCTTGGAAAACCCACTTTGGTTGGCGAAGGCAAAGTCGACATGCTCCTTGGATGGATTAATGGATGGTCAAAGTATGATTACGGGAACCACTCAGTACATATTCAGTACACGGAGCATAATCATCTGTGTCACGCAACGTTAATTAAAAATTAAAACACAATGATTTGTAACGATTTTAATCAAATTTTAGCCCGAATCGGTGTATAGCGATTACGGGCACAAATATTGCCCTCTTTGAGCAAATTTATCTGTCAGGAGGAATGATGCGTGAATCCCAGGATATTTATAATGACATTGGTTCAGTACTGCTCTCGATCGCACCTGATACTGCGGAAAAAATCATTCTGTGTGCCACGTTAGATCCGGAAAGTGACTGTGGTGAGTTTACTTATAACTATATAGATAAACAGGGTAACCAGCACTGGATCACTGAAACCGCAGATGCCAGTGCAAGACTTTTAGATCTTTTAGTCGAACTAAGAAATTTCTTTGTTGATAACTTTAAATCACAAGAAAAGCCATTCTGGCATGGGTGTGAAGTAACGGTAAACATTGAAACACTGAAAATAAATATCGACTTCAAGTATGAGAGTTAATAAACAGTCTCTCGCCCCTGCCGGCGGGATGTTGGGTTTACGTTAGTAATAAGGGGAAAGGGTCTATGACTCACTCGCATCATTTGATTAAAATTATCGCTGATATGACCATTTTTCTTGAATTCACTGACGACCATTCGCTCAATCCAGATGCCGCTGTGGAAATGATGGAACGTATTGCCGCCGAGCTTCAGCGACTAACGGACGCTGAGAAAGCGAGAGTTATCGATTCCTTTACAGAGATTGCGAAAGCGTATCGGGGGGATGAGTCCGACTTTGTCAAAGATCTGCCCGATACCTTTGGTTTGCGTTGACCAGTCGTTGTCAGTCAGGCGCGACAAGGAGAAAGAGCAGGAATGGCTCCCGCAGGCGCAGTTGATCGGCGAGACTGGTAATCGGGTGGCGGATATTGCCCGTATCGAGGGCAAAGCCGCCGCCCACGCGGTGGTCAACGCTGCGCTGGCGGCAGGCTTATCCGGTGGGTTGGTGGACGATAGCTCTGCTTCTGCACCCTATGCTGCAAAGACAGGATGGGCCTATTGCGGATAGTGACGCAAACTTTCCACAACGATAACAGCATAACTTCTGGTATAAATCGTGCACAACTCAACAGATGGCGCTCTGATTACTGGAAGCAGCGAGCTAACGATTTCAAATAGGTGATGGTATGACTAACAGCCTAAATAATGTTATTGAAGAGTTAAAGATTGTATCCGGGAACGAGAGAACTAATATTCCTTTGCCGGATGAAGCTCTTATTTCTAAATATGAAGAAGAGACAGGCTTTTCTTTTTCACCTGACTATAAGAAGCTTCTTAAGGAAGCTGGCAATATCTATTATGGAACAATCGAATTGTTGTCTATCACAGAAGACAAAAAATTCTATGGCGAGTTATTAACGGCTATAAATGATGCAAAAGAAGTTGGAGTACCTGAATCGTGGTTACCGATATGTGAAGATAACGGTAGTTATTATTGTTTAGATCAACAAGGTCGTGTCCGATACTGGACTGGCGATGGTGATAGTGAAGAGCAGTGGCCTGATTTAGCCGCCTGGGTGAAAGATGTCTGGATCGATGGCAACTAAGGTAATTATTTTACCTGAAAATCCCTGGCACCATAAAAGATGATTTTTGGAGCACCTGTAGAAGCAGTGCTCCAAAAACGCCAAGGTCATGGCATCGTCCTGATTCCCTGGGCATTGCCTGACAAACGCGTCGACTGAGATGAAATTATGAAGATTAAGACAGTGAAATGGCAATCAATGAAACAACTCTCATCGTAGAAAAAATGAACCGCATGGCTACTTTATTAGAATTAAGTGGTTATGCCAAATGGTCAGTCAGTATTTTTAAACTGGCTGACCAATATGAGCCTGATCCTGATTACACCAAACACATTTTTCTAAATTTCTATGGCGGCATGGGATCTCTGAATGATCTCGTACTGTTCAGAAACGGAAGTGTTTTGATGAGTGAAAACGATTGGGGCAGGACGCACTGGCGGGTGCCGCCGGTGCCGCCACGGGCGAGCTGGTGGGGATGATCGCCCTCGAGATGTACGGCAAATCTGCCGATAAGCTGGATGAAACCCAGAAGCAGACGGTTTCTGCGCTGGCGACGCTGGCGGCGGGCTTGTCCGGTGGACTGGTGGGCGACAGCTCTGCGTCTGCTGTGGCAGGGGCGCAGGCGGGTAAGACGACGGTGGAGAATAATTTCCTTGGTTCTACATCTTCAGACAAACTTGACAAAGCCGTTGAGAAAATTAAGAACGGTGATAAGTCATTAGCAACTGCCAATGAGCTAATCAAGCTGGAAAATGCCGACAAACGTAGCGATGCACTGGTTTCTAAATTTACTAAAGATCCATCACAGATGAGCAGCAATGAACGGGCTGAATTGGCAGGTTACTTACGTGTTTACGCATCAGAGATGGAGAGGGAATACGGTTCTGCTGTTTCGCAAGAACTGGTCAAAGGTTTGCTCTCCGGACAGGATTACATGAAACGTAACCCTGACTCTGAGGCCATGTCTAAGGCTCAGACAATCATGAATACCTGGGGCTACCATAAATCGAATGCCAGCATTGGCGACGCACCTGTCATGTTCGGGGGCAGCGTGCTGGGCATTACTGTGAAAGGTATGGCCGCTAATGCTGCAATTGGTATTGGAGTAAATACGGGTGTGCAACTGGCAGGAAAGGATCCTTTCAGTTATGTGGACGCAATCATGGCGGGAGTAACAGCCGCAGCAACAACGGGGAAAGGTATTCTGGTTTCAACTCCTATAAATATGGGTGGTGCGGCAATAGGTAGTAGTATTAAAGGTGAAGATCCAACTAACTCAACTATTGGCGCCGGAGTTGGCTCTCTATTTGGTGGTGGTATTGGCAAAGTGGCAACCGAGCAGCTAAAACCTGTTATAAAAGAAGGTAGTGCTGAAATAATTGGAGCAGCTACGGGGGCCACTGTGGGAGAGGTTTCCGGCAATAAAGTTAAAGATAAACTTGACAATGCAGGAAAGAAAAATGGAAAAAATTAACATTAAGGATTTGGTTAAACTGGTTTGCATATGTGTAAGCATATTGTTTATTGCGGTAGTCATCGGCTATCTAATCGTTTCAGTAATCGTTTATTTTAAAATAAATGTATTTGAGTTCGATTGGAGAGAAGCTTTCAGTGATGCCTTAAGGAAAGGTATCGCTGGCGGCTTAATACTTGCTTTCGGCATCTGGATTAAAGCCAGGTTACAAGAGCGTAAAAAGAAAAAAAGAAGCAGATAAATAAGCCAACAACAATCTCAGCCAGCAGACTGGGATTGTTGTTGAGAATAGCGCCCCTGGCGACATCGCCACGGGGTAAGTGCCCGGTAAACCCACCGAGCAAATGGCCGAAGAACAGGTGAAGGTATTGACTATCGAGAAAACGACGCTAATCGTAGAGAAAATGCAACGCATGGCTACTTTATTAGAATTAGGGGGTTATGCCGAATGGTCAGTAGTATTTGTAAACTGGCTAAAAAATATGAGCTGGAACCTGATGATACCAAACACATTTTTCTCAATCTCTATGGTGGAATGGGATCTCTAAACGATCTCGTACTGTATAGAAACGGAAAGGTTTTGATGAGTGAGAACGATGAACTCGATCAGCTCAGACGCGACCTGTTTAACCTTCTTTCCTGAACAAAAATTAAGGTAAGGTGATTATGGCTGGAAGGTTGTATTTGGATGTGAATTCGCTCTGTCCCGATGACGTGGCCAGGATGATGTAAATTATTTCTGCTTCCTGAACAATGAACGAAACGATTATCGACGGTGACGACAGGGGCCTTTAAATGACGAATAAATCAGTTAACCAATTACGGGCAGGATTAGATCTCTACCAGTCAAACGGCTATGTCGAATCTAATTCATTTAACGATCCGAATGATGATGCTCTGGAATATCTGGGCATGCTGCTCGTGGAAGAACAACCCACGGCGCTAAAGTATTGCCAGAGATTTTTGCAGCAGTCCCAGGCCAATGATGAACTAAAATCAGCCGCACTTGATTTCTTACTACTGTCCAGTGAATGGAGTTTCGCGTATCAGTATCTTTATAGCCAGGCGGAAAGACTTTCTATCCCGGAACTTGAAAAGGCGTTTTTTTATTTTTATTGTGATAAAAACGAAGCCGCACCTTATCCCGTTCCCGAAGGGCTATTCACTAAATTGTTAGCACGATACGAAGTTGTTAAGAATGAGCCCGATGCTTATTTTTACCATCTTCATGAAGCCTATAATGACTTTGTTGAAACACTTTCTGATACGCGGAATTGACTTTAAATTGCCTGGCACTTTGTTAGCGGAATTTTGGCTATAAATTTGTTCTTTAACAAACAAGATATATTATAGTTGAGAAGCACACGCCAGATGGGGTTATAAAATGACAGTGGAATGGGCTAGTTTTATAGATGTTCTTGGTGAAAGGGAAGATTCTATTGGAGTTATCAACCTGTGTCATGCTATCGGTGAATCCCCGGTTATATCAGCTGATGCTGGCGAATATAAAGATCCGGATGGAAAAACGAAGTATTATAAATTTTACCACTCGGGTATCGAGATGGGGTTTCGGAAAGACTGCTTAAGTCATATTGATTTTTACTTTGGCAATGAAGATGAATATTCACCGTTTACTGGTAATTTCATCCCTGGAATTGAAGCGGGAATGGACAGAGCATACATTACAAAATTGCTTGGAAAACCCACTTTGGTTGGCGAAGGCAAAATCGACATGCTCCTTGGATGGATTAATGGATGGTCAAAGTATGATTACGGGAACCACTCAGTACATCTTCAGTACACGGAGCATAATCATCTGTGTCACGCAACGTTGATTAAAAATTAGAACATCATGATTTATAATGTTTTTTATAAAAGCTTAACCCGGATTGGTGCGTTGAAACACTCAGGATTAACATTGACTTTAAATAGGATAACTAACATGTCTAAATTTTTGGAAAAACTCTTATCCGTTTGCGGCGGTGATATTTCATCAGGAAAGGTGCAAAAACTACCCGCAGCTTTTCATGATTATCCTCTGATTGAGGATTTAATTAATTTATTAAATAAACGAAACGGATTTTATTGTTTTGAGTCAGCTCTACATGTTTTCCCTGTTGAGACAGACGGAGAAGAGATCGGCCTCATCGACTGGAATGATAAAGGCTTATGGATTGAGTGTTACGATGATCTTGCTCGTAACGCCCTCTTCTTCGCTGAAGATGTTTTTGGCGGTCAATTTTGTATAAAAGAAGATGGAATATACACATTCGATCCAGAGACAGGTGCTTTTGATTATCTTGCACCAGATATCAATGAATGGTGTAAACTAATACTTGAAGACTATGAGGTCTTAACAGGCTACCCACTGGCAAACGCGTGGCAGAAGAAGCATGGTTCAATACCTCCGGGCTATCGCCTGGTTCCAAAAATTCCGTTTGTAGTGGGTGGCGAATATGAGCCAGATAATATTTATTTAGAAAAATCGACAATAGCAATGAAAGCAAGAGCCACTATTGCATTGCAAATAAGAGATGTTCCTGATGGTAGCAACATCCAGTTAACGTTAAAATAGTGTGCAGTGAGGTTCACTGATATGTTAGCCAATATTAATGAAATACAAAAACACGTTGATGAAATCATTTTACGTGCAGGTTTTCCAAAACATTCAGTTAATCTCTGTTCTGCTCCCATTGGCGATGGCACCCCCTATATTTCATTCGAAAATAATGCTTATAACTATATTTACTCAGAAAGAGGGTATGAGTTCTCCCGAAAAATCACTCACTCTTTAAACACGCTGCTGTATTGGATAATGTCCGAATTTGCCTATAAGATTGCATGCCAGTATGAGTTAGATCACAGGGTTGAAGGCAGAGATGGAAGGCGCATCGTTTTTCCAAAATTCATTGAAATAATGGCAAATATGAACCCAGCATGGGAGTTAGAAGCGCGAAATGAAATTCAAAACATTCTGGCTGAAGCACCCTATGACGATAGCCTCTATTTATAGTTCAGGGCAGCAGCGCTGACGCAGAAAATGCCTGCTCATTTTGATAAGGTAATGGCTATCACTCACAGGGAGTCGTAAATGAAAATATCCCCCATCCTGTTCTGTTTCATGCTCAGCGGCTGTGTTGTTGGCAATATGGATTCAACCGACTATCAATACGTGCGCTATGCGCAAACGTTTCAGAAGCCGGGTGCAGGCGGTTACACCGATAATGAACAGCGTAAAGCCGATCTCTATAGCTGTGGCGTACCTAAAAATGCCAATCTTGATGATGGTAGCTGGAACGGTGGCAGCGCCCGCCCGGAGGAAACGCTTCAGGAGGTGGTGGCAAGAAACGATAAAATCTCAGGCTGTATGAAAAGTAAAGGCTACAAGGTGTACGGTTACGATGCGTGTGGCCCGCTTAAAGCGCCGACCGGCCTTTGCCCTAATTAATACGATTTGTCACCCCAGGATGAAAATATGCGCGAATCCCAGGCTATTTATAATGATATTGGCTCGGTCTTAGTTGCCGCAGCGCCCGATAACGCCGCAACCGTCATCGTGCGTGCTGAGCTGTCGCCCGAAAATGATCACTGCAAATGTGAGTTTGATTATGTGGACAGCACCTCAGGTGAGACAAACTGGTTTACTGCAGGCGCACAGGCCAATGCTGATTTGCTGGACCTTTTGGTTGAGCTGAGGACATTTTTTGTTAATAACATCTCTTCAAAACAGCCTTCGTTCTGGCATGCCTGCGAAATAACGGTCGATGTTGAAACGCTCAGAATCAAGATTGATTTTAAGTATACTGATTAACAGATAATAATCTCGCACTACATAAAACTTCAGGACAAATAAATGAGCGACTTAGACGATCTGCATAATAAAATTTGTCAATTACTGGTTGATGCCGGTCCTGCTGAGGCGAAGAAAATCATTGCTCGCGCAAAATTAGCCCTGGATGGCGAGTCCTGTGAATATGAATACGATTATGTTGATCAGCAGGATAACCTGGACTGGTTCGTGCCGGATAAGCTCGCCAGTTATCATCTTCGGCTCCTGTTAGTTAACCTGCGGGACTATTATATTCAGAATAATATGATGCAGGATAAAGCGCCCTGGACAGGTTGCGATATCACCGTTGAAATACCCGCAGAGAAAATAAGCGTCAGCCTTAAATATGATGAGTAAGCATCACGCCCTACCAATATAGGGGAGGCAAATTCCAGGACTATTCCGGGCTTTAAGATTATTCCCTATTTCATCACCCACCCAAAAAACCAACAATTTTATCGCCTTAATTTGCAGTGGAATATCTCCAGCCTGATGGTTGGGGATATACGGCATTACACATAAAAAATGACAACAAGGATTACGGAAAATGAAAAAACTCTCTCTGGCGGTATGCGTTGCGGCGAGTCTGGCAAGCGGCGCTGCTCTGGCGGATAATCAGACCCTTTCTGTGGGTTATGC